>JBBSHV010000144.1:0-6947 GCA_038232435.1 Gemmatimonadales bacterium
AGCGGCGAGTAGATGACGACTGCTCTGTCGTGCACGGGCAGAAATAATTCCCCACGCGTCGCGCACCGCCCGCGACAATGTTCGGGTATTATCACAAGCACCGCCTATTCCGCTCCGTCTAATGTCCGAACCCGCCCAGTACACCCCCCTCCAACTCGCCGCCATCCGCGACGCCTTCACCGCGCAGCAAGGTGTCAAGTGTCCCGTCTGCGCCGGTCACATGACCGCGCGCGCGATCGGCGGTGGCTCCTTCGGCCTCGGCTACGCCCGCAAACGGGAGTGGCTCATCTGCACCGATTGCCGCCGCAGCGCTATCTTCGACGTCAAACGCGGCACGCGTAACTAACCCGGTGTGCAGGTTGTCTCGGATGCCGGAGCCGGACCACGTTCAGGCCTCCGGGCGCCTAACTGCCTCCGCCTCCCACCCCCGCCAATTTGATCGCGTTGTAAGCATTCACGATCCCGCCAGTCACCGACAACGCGCCGAACGGCACCGTTCCGCCGTTCGATCCCGGCCGCAACACAACGCGATCTTTGTACGACGTGACAGAAGCGAGGATGATCCGCTTCACGTCGGCCGCGGTTAAATCGGGGTAGTACGCCATGAGAAGCGCCGCCACTCCCGACACAACCGGCGCGGCCATGCTCGTCCCGCTCAGTCGCTGGTACCCGCCGGGTACGGTTGAATAGATGTCCTCGCCGGGAGCAAATACGTCCACCTGTTGCTGGCCATAATTTGAGAACGAGACAGCGAGCGTGTCGCCGCCCCGCCACGACGACGCGCCGACCTCGATCCAGTTGGCCGCGGTCCCACCACTCGCATACGTCCTGTTCGGGAAGTTGGGATGTTGTGCCAGGTCCGCTCCATCGTTGCCCGCCGCGTGAACGAGTAGCACTCCGTGCGCGTCGGCGTACCGGACCGCTTCGTCCACTGCCGGTTTGAACGGCGAATATGCTTTCCCGAAACTCATGTTGATGACTTTGGCGCCGTTGTCGACAGCGTAACGAATGGCGTTGGCAACATCCTTGTCACGCTCATCACCGTCTGGTACCGTGCGCACGGACATGATCCGGACCGCCGGTGCGATGCCATCCATGCCGATGTTGTTGCCGCGAATGGCGCCGATGATTCCAGCGACGTGCGTCCCGTGCAGTGCGTCCGGTCCCATCACGTCGGCGTTGCCGTAGTAGCGCTCAGACGGGTCCGAGTAATTGTCACCCACTGTTGGGCGCGGGTTGAACTCCACGTTGAGCCCGTAGTCCAGCTCGGTCCGGAGCGACACTTCGGCCTCCGCTATCGATGCATCGTTGATCCCGCGCGCGGCCAGGGTGAGATACAAGGTGCGCGCATTCGCGATGTCGGCACTGCTGGGGGATAGAGCTGTCACGCTCTCGACGGTGACAGCCTTGTTGCCAAGCGCGGCCTTGAGGGTCGCGATCGCCCCTCCCAGCGCTGTCTTGGCCGCCTCTACCTGCGTGAGAGTCTGCTGCGCGCCAGCGCGCCGGGTGGCTAGCTCAGCGTTGAGCACACTGCATCTCTGCGAGTCGGGCGCGGGCGTTCCAGCGCCGGCCGCCGTCCCGCTGCAGCTACCTACGAGGCGAGCCAACTCGTACGTGTCGTACCGTACATCACGCGATGGCGTGCCGCCAATGAAATCCCAGCCGCGAACGTCGTCGACGTAGCCGTTCTTCTCGTCATCCTGCGAGTTGGACGCTGTCTCTCCAGGGTTGGTCCAGAGATTCGCGCGCAGATCGACGTGTGCGGTGTCGACACCACCGTCGATGACCGCCACGATTACGGTGCGCCGCGGCTGCTTTCCGGCCAGCAGTTCACGCATCGCGCGCTCCGCGCTGATGCCCGGATAGTTGTCAGTGGTGGGATCGAGCAGGTGCCAGTTTAGCGGTGCTTCGCGTACAGCTGGGGCGCTCGGCTGTGGCGCCGGCTGTGGCGCCGATGGCGCGACAATACCCGACGAGGAGCAGCCAACCACCACAAATGCTACAACGCCGAACATCCATCTGGACACGACACGACCAGCGGTCGCACACCAACGGCTCTCCCGCATTATCCGATGGTCGTTCATCTCATGCAACTCCTGGTAATCAGTGGGTGGGCATCGTCGCGAAGTTTATGGCTGGAGACCGCGAATGGCGAGACTGGAGGATCCAAGGGATTCGATAGGCTATGCCACATGTAGACGGCAATTCGCCTGACGCACGCCACCCCTGTTTTGCGTAGATTATCCCCGGCATGGACTCGACCACCTTCGGCGACCGCATTCACGAAAGTTTCGATCAGATCTACCGCTATGTTCCGGCGCTCTTTGGCGCTCTCGTAATCCTCTTCGCGGGCTACCTGCTCGCCCGTCTGCTGGAAAAGGCCACGGAGAAGCTCCTCCGCCGTGTCCACTTTAACCGTATTCTGGAGCGCGGCGGCGTCCTCCATGCCGTCGAGCGCTCAGGGTCGCGCGTCAACCCGACCCGTGTGGCGGCCAGCGTCATCTTCTGGTTCGTGATGTTCGCCGTGCTCATGGTTGCCGCAAACGCCCTGGGCCTGACCTCACTGGGCGATATGTTCGGCGAGCTGGTGAGCTACATCCCCAGTCTCATCGCCGCGATCGTGATCATCATCGTCGGCATTGTACTCGGCGACTTTGTGGGCGGCCTCATCAAGGCCTCCGCCGGCGCCATTCATGGCGGCCCAACGCTATCGCGCATGGGCAAGGCCAGCGTCATCATGATCGCCATCTTCATGGCGCTCCAGGAGCTGGGCGTCGCGACCGACATTGTCACCCTCGCATTTGCCATTCTCTTCGGCGCCATCGCCCTCGCCGCCTCGCTCGCCTTCGGCCTGGGCAACCGCGAACTCGCGGGCGAGGTCACCCGCGGCTGGTACGAGCGGTACAAGGCCGAGCGCGAAACTATTGACCGCGAAAACGCAGCCATGGACGCCGCTGAGCGAACGGACGAGTTCGAGGCGCCACCGTCGCCGTCCTAGCCGCCAAACCGCAGCTTTAGGACAGCGGGCGTAGGTGGGCCAGTGAGGCCCGCGATTGATAATATATCGATGTGCTGAGCAGTGCCGTAAGTCCTTGCGCCCCAATCACTTAGCGGACAAGAAAACCATTGCTTTTGGCCCTCCGCGACGGTATATTTCAGAGTTCCCCAATTGCACCACCAAACCAGGCCGGCGCGGCTCCCAATCGGGTGTCATGCGTCTGCCTCCAGTGCCGTATTAGCCCAGCCCCAGCCCCAGCCCAGCCATGACAGCACCTATTAACCGCGAGCGCATCCTGCCGCGGCTGATCCACGAAGAGGTCCAGGAATCGTTCATCAATTACTCGATGAGCGTTATTGTGTCGCGCGCGCTGCCGGATGTGCGCGATGGACTGAAGCCCGTGCATCGCCGCGTTCTGTACGCGATGAACGAGCTTGGACTCGTTCCTGGACGGCCGTACAAGAAGTCCGCTACCGTCGTCGGCGACGTGCTCGGTAAGTACCATCCGCACGGAGACAGCTCCGTGTACGACGCGCTCGTGCGCATGGTGCAGTCCTTCTCGCTGCGCTATCCGCTGGTGGACGGTCAGGGAAACTTCGGCTCTGTCGATGGTGACAACGCCGCCGCGTACCGATATACCGAGGCCAGGCTCACCCGCATCGCCACGGAGATGTTGGCCGATATCGACAAGAACACCGTCGATTATCAGCCCAACTTCGACGACCGGTTGCTGGAGCCGCGCGTTCTGCCGTCCGCCGTTCCCAACCTGCTGGTGAATGGCTCATCCGGCATCGCGGTCGGTATGGCGACCAACATCCCGCCGCACAATCTGCGCGAGGTGGTCGGCGCGTTGATCGCGATGATCGAGAACCCGGACCTCGACACTTCCGCGATTCGCAAATACATCAAGGGGCCTGATTTCCCAACCGGTGGCTACATCTACGGCACCGCTGGCATCACCGATTACCAGCAGACGGGTCGCGGCCGCATCGTCATGCGCGCACGCGCGGTGATCGAGGAGCGCGAGTCGTCCAACAAGTCGCAGATCGTCGTCACCGAGCTGCCGTATCAGGTGAACAAGGCCAAGCTCATCCTGGACATGGCCAACCTTGTGAAGGAAGCAAAGCTCGAGGGCATCTCCGCTCTGCGTGATGAGTCGGACAAGGACGGCATGCGTATCGTGATCGAGCTCAAGCGCGACTCCATCCCACGCGTGGTGCTCAATCAGCTGTTCAAGCACACCGCAATGCAGTCCACCTTCGGCGTGATCATGCTGGCGCTGGTTCCGGATCCCGGAACCGGGCAGCTCGTCCCCAAGGTGCTTCCGCTCAGGGACGTGTTGCAGCACTACATCGAGCACCGGCACGAGGTCGTCACTCGTCGCACGCAGTTCGAGCTGGACAAGGCGCTCGAGCGCGAGCACATCCTCGAAGGGCTCAAGATCGCCGTCGACAACATCGACGCGGTCATCAAGCTCATTCGCGCGGCCAAGGACTCGCCCACGGCGAGCGCGCAGCTTCAGACGCGCTTCAAGCTGAGCGAGCGGCAGGCCGAGGCGATCCTCAACATGCGCTTGGCCAAGCTCACCGGTCTGGAGATCGAGAAGCTGGAAGCCGAGCTCAAGGATCTACGCGCCTTCATCAAGGAGATGCGCTCCATCCTCGCGTCTCGGCCACGCCGCATGCAGATCATCCGCGAGGAGCTGGAGAAGGTCGTTGCCACCTTTGGAGATGAGCGCCGCTCCGAGATCACCGGTGATCAGGGTGAGTTCACGATCGAGGATCTGATCGCCGAGGAGGACATGGTGATCACGATCTCGCACACCGGCTACATTAAGCGGACCTCCACGTCCACATACCGCAAGCAGCGGCGCGGCGGCCGAGGGCTGAGCGCGCAGGGGCTCAAGGATGAGGACTTCATCGAGCATCTGTTCATCGGCTCGACGCACGATTACATCCTCTGCTTCACCGATGACGGGCGCTGCTTCTGGCTCAAGGTTCACGAGATCCCGCAGGCGGGTCGCGCGGCCAAGGGGAAGCCTATCGTTAACCTGATCAACGTGCAGCCCGATACTCAGATCCGAGCGGTCGTCCCCGTGCGCGAGTTCGGTGACAGCCAATCGCTCTTTTTCTGCACCCGTCGCGGTACGGTCAAGAAAACCGCCCTGTCCCAGTACGGGAATCCTCGCGCGAATGGTATCAAGGCGATCAAGATCGAGGACGGCGACAAGCTGATCGATGTTCAGGTTACCAGCGGTACCAACGACATCGTGCTCACAACAAAGCACGGACTGTCGGTGCGCTTCCACGAGCAGGACGTTCGTGAGATGGGTCGGGACACCACCGGTGTGAAGGGGATAGAGCTGCGCCCCGATGACGCCGTGGTTGGAATGGTTGTCATCAAGCGCGATGCCACGCTCCTCGTGGTTACGGAGAAGGGACTCGGCAAGTGCTCCAACATTGCCGACTACCGCGTTCAGAAGCGGGGCGGGAAGGGGATCATCACCGTGAACCGGACGGACAAGACCGGTGACGTGGTGACGCTAATGGAAGTGCTGCCTGAAGACGAGATTATGGTGATCACCAAGCAGGGCGTGATTATCCGGTCGTCGGTATCGCAGGTACGAGTGACCGGGCGTATCGCGCAGGGTGTGAAGCTCGTCAATCTGGACGATGGTGATCTTGTGACAGCGGTCGCGCGTGTCATCCCCGAAGACGACGTCGAAGAAGACGGTATCGAAGGGGAGGATGGCGTTGACATGGAGACGTTAGAAACGCTTGCTGACGAAGAGTGATGGGGATCTAGCGAAACATGTCAACCTCATGAGTGATACGGGCGAGGTACACTTGGGACAATCGCACGGCGAGCAATCGCACGGCGATGCCTCGGTCTCGGATCATGTCCACGAGGGGGCCGGAGAGCCCGTGCGCAGCGACGCTGTAGCCGATGCCGTCACCGTAGATGTCGCGGAATCTCCGAGCGTGATCGAGTCGGCCGAGGATCAGCTCGAGACCTTGCGCGCGGCTCTGCGCACGGCAGAGACGGAGCTGCAGCAGACGCGCCAGGACGCCGACAACAAGCGGCATCTCGTGGATATCATGCACGAGGTAATGGGCAATCTCTCCACTGAGGAGATCTTCCATATGGTGGCGCGCCGGCTCGCCCGCGCGCTCCACCTGTCACACTCTTCGGTGATCCTGGCCAAACCGGGTGACGCGACCGGCACTGTCGCTACAGCATTCGAGCAGCCGAATCTGGCCAACCTCGAGATCGAGCTTGACCGCTATCCCGAAGTCTCCGCCGCCCTGGAGCAGAAGCGTCCGGTCCTGATTCAGGACTTGCAGACGAGCCCGTGGTACACGCGGCTGCGCGAGCAGTGGGCACGCGACGCGACACGCATGAATGTGCGCTCTGTAATCGCCATCCCGTTCTCGTTCGAGAAGACGCGCACGGGAGTTTTTCTGCTTCGCCGCACGGTGGACCAGGAACCGCTCACGGCCAGCGACGTGGAGTTTGCTGATACGGTGATCAAGAGCGCCGTTAACGCCATCGAGCAGGCGCACACCATCGAGCAGACCAAGGCCGACAACGCTCGGCTCGAAGCGCTCGCGCATACCGATCCGCTCACGCATCTGCTCAACCGCCGCGCGCTGACTATCCGACTGATCGCGGAGCTGGAGCGGGTACGCCGGTACAACTCGCCGCTCACGATGCTGATGATCGATCTGGATCACTTCAAGCTCGTGAACGACACGTTCGGACATCTGGTGGGCGACGAGGTGTTGCGCGGAATCTCGATGATCCTGCAGCGCTCAGTGCGTAGCGTGGACATGGTGGCTCGCTACGGCGGTGAGGAGTTCGTCATAGTACTTCCAGAGACGGGCGCGACCGGAGCGATCGCATTCGCGGAGCGCATCCGCCAGCGCGTGGAGCAGCACAGCTTCGAGAC
>JBBSHV010000145.1:0-6937 GCA_038232435.1 Gemmatimonadales bacterium
CATGGGCATGCTCAAGGACGTCGCGTACCAGATGCGCACGCCCGACTTCTGGAACTCCATGGACATGATCGGCGGCAAGAGCTCCTACATGATGGGAAGCGCGTTCTTCGACGGTAAGGGGCAGCCGGGTCAGGTCAACTCCGTGAGTCACGGCTGCGTTCCAAGCCGCTTCCGCAACATCAACGTCATCAACACCGGGAGAAAGGCATGAGCGCAGACCTGAGCAAAGGCACGAGCCGCCCGTACTCTTTGATCGTCGACAAGTCCACTGCGTCGATAGCGCCGATGAACAGAACCGATGCGCAGTCGCTCATCGAGCGCGCGGTGAAGATGTCCAAGGCTGATTCCATCCATGTGACGGTGGACGACGGCACGACGACGAATCTTCGCTTCGCCGACAATCGTGTTACGACAGCGGGCCGAGTGGGGGACACGTCACTCGTTGTTATCAGCGCGTTCGGTCCCAAGCACGCGGCGGTGCAGACCAACGATGTGAGTGACGAGGGGATGCGCCGCGCCGTAGCCAGCTCCGAAGCGCTGGCCCATCTTGCGCCGGACGACCCCGAAGCGATGCCGGAGTTGGCGCCGCAGGAGTACAGGGCCACCGACGCATACTTTCCGTCCACGGCGGAAGCGAGCGCGGATGCCCGAGCGCGCGCCGCTATGACTGCACTGGAGCCGGCGCGCGCGGCCGGTGATCTCAAGGCCGCCGGTTATCTCGAAGTGCGCGGCCGCTCCTACGCGATCGGGAACAACAAGGGGCTGTTCGGTCATCATCCGTACAGCACCGCCAACTACACGCTCACCGTCAGGACCAACGACGGTACCGGCTCGGGATGGGCGGGCGCCGAGGTGAACGATTGGGCGCAGATGGACTTCGCCGCGCTCGGCAAGCACGCGATCGACAAGGCTCGGCTGTCACGCACGCCGGTGGCTGTGGAGCCGGGCAGGTACACGGTTGTGATGGAGCCGCAGGCCGTTGGCGATCTGGTGCAGCTCATCGGCGGCTACATCGGTGCTCGCGAGGCGGATGAAGGACGCAGCCCGTTCGTGAAGCAGGGCGCCGCTGGGGGCAACAAGATCGGACAGAAGATCGTCGACAGCAGAATCTCGATCATCTCCGATCCGACGGACCCCGATCTCCGCTCGCAGCCATTCGACGACGACGGTCTTCCCATCGGCCGGCAGGTTTGGGTGGATAACGGCATGTTGAAGCAGTTGTACTACTCGCGCTTCTGGGCCAAGAAGCAGGGCAAGCAGGCAACCGGCGCACCAACGTCATTCAAGATGACGGGCGGCACCACGTCGCTGGAGGACATGATCAAGTCCACCGACCGCGGCATTCTCGTCACGAGGCTGTGGTACCTGCGCGAGGTGGACCCGCGCACCATTCTGTACACGGGGCTCACCCGCGACGGTACGTTCCTGATCGAGAACGGCAAGATCTCGCACGCTGTAAAGAACTTCCGCTTCAACGACTCGCCGCTTTTCATGCTGAACAACGTGGAGGCGCTGGGCCGCCCGATGCGTATCGGCGGCACGGAGGCGGGTGGCGCGATCGTGGTGCCGCCGGTCAAGGCAAGGGATTTTACGTTCACGAGTTTGAGCGACGCGGTGTAACGCGTCTCCATGTGGGGCGACCGCCGGTCGCCCCTACGCGTACATTCTCTTCAATGAAGAATCGCCTCTGTCTCCTCGCCGTTGTCCTCAGCACCGCCGCAGTCTCGGCCCACGCCCAACGGCCTGCGCGAACGGCCGATAAAAAGCCTGATCTGGTCGTCTTCATCACTGTCGATCAGATGCGACCGGATTACTTCACAAGGTTTCTGCCACAGTTGACGGGTGGGCTGGGGCGGCTGTACAGGGGCGGGGCTGTTTTCACGAATGCGTATCAGGATCACGCCATTACAGAGACAGCACCCGGACACTCGGTGGTTGGATCGGGTCGATTCCCGGTTCACACCGGAATCGCTATGAACTCAGCCGGCGTGAACGATTCCACCGAGACGCTGGTTATGGCGCCCGGACTCGGTGCTTCGCCCAAGCGCTTTCGGGGCACAACGCTCACCGATTGGATTCGCTCGGCCGATCCACAATCGAGGGCGCTGTCGGTATCGCGCAAGGATCGTGGCGCGATACTGCCCATCGGGAAGTCGCGGGCGTCGGTGTACTGGTACGCGCCCAACGGGACCTTCACCACCAGCTCGTATTACGCGGACACTTTGCCGAGCTGGCTTCGAGCGTTCAACGCGCGGCGCAGGGCGCAGAGCTTCGCGGGGAAAACGTGGAATCCCATCCTGCCGGCGTCCGCATATAGCGAGCGGGACAGCGTCGCCGTCGAGAACGGGGGTAACGACATCGCATTCCCCCACGTCATGACGTCTGACACGACCAAAGAATTGCGCGATCTGCCGTCGTATCCATGGATGGATCAGCTTACGTTGGAGGCGGCGCTTGCTGGGGTGCGGGCACTGAAGCTGGGCGCCGGTCCACACACTGACGTGCTCGGGATCTCGCTATCGACCACCGATGCAATCGGGCACGCGTTTGGTCCGGACTCCAAGGAGCAGCACGATCAGATTCTCCGGCTGGACCGCTCCCTTGGCGCGTTCCTCGATTCGTTGTACACCATTCGCGATCCGCGCAGCGTCGTGATCGCGCTGACCGCTGATCACGCGGTCGCCCCGTATCCAGAAGTGCATGTTCACGATAACAACGCCGGCGCACTGCACGTGGACCTGTCGCCGATCGTGCAGGACATACGCGCATCGCTCCAGAAGGCGGGTGTAGTCAAGTCTGCCTTCACCTTTGGCGACGGCGTTTTGATGATCGATCGCGCGGCGTTGAGCACAGCGCACATAAACGCAGATTCGCTGATCCGCGCATCTCGAGTCGCCATTCTCAAAGTGCCGGGAGTGCGGCGGGCGGACCGAATTTCGGAGCTGGCACGCGCCGACACTGTGCACGACGACATCGCGCGGCGATGGCTGCACATGTTCAACAGCGACTCGGTCGCGGCACTGGTGGTGACACTCACGCCGTACAGTTACTGGGGCCGCGGCGGGAGCGCCGAGCACGGATCACCGTACGATTACGACGCGCACGTGCCGCTCATCTTCTACGGTGCTCCGTTCAAGCCCGGCAAGTACGCCGAGCGCGCACTGGTGGCCGACATCGCACCAACGCTGGCGCGGGTGGTGGGGGTGAGGCCGATGGAGCGGACGGATGGAGTTGTTTTGAGCGCGGCGCTCAAGTAGGGGCACGGGGTGGATACTCCCAAGTATCCTCTCGGCTCACGAGCGCTCTCGTACACGAGGGGAGTCGCCTACTCCTCCGCGAAGTAGTCAGAGTCGATGCGTTTCAGCTCGTACATGGCTCGCGAAGTTACACCGAGGCTCAAGTCGAGCATGTACTCGGCAAGTTGATGACCATCGATGAGCACGACGCGGGGATCAATGCGCGAAACGTAATCGACGGCTTCTGCCGAGAAGGTACCAGTGGTGATGAACACGCCTTTGCGCGCTCGCTTGCTGTGGAGTGCAACGCGGGAGTGCTCGAGGGTAAGTGGGACGCCTAACGGGGTAAAGCCTGCGAAGCTCTGCTTCAAAACACTGCAAGCCCGCAGGAAAATGCGCGCGTGTCGCTGCCTTCGCCGAGGGATCAGATTATGGCATGGACGCGGGCCGGATTCGCGGAGCATGACTGATCACCATCAGCCGACCAGTTCGTCATACGTCCGCCAGAACCGGGGTGACGCGTAGTGTGTCACACGGGACGCGAGCGCCCAGACCGATGGTCTTCGACGGCTTCGTCGGCGAACCGATCAAGCTCTCCTGACCGGATGTCAGCCTCGAGTCGCCGGTCCCACACCGCGGCGTCGAACGCGGCATACCAGCGACGAAAGTCGGCGAGCTCCGACGAGGAGAGGGCGGCAATTTCGCGCTCGATCTTCTCAACGTTAGTCATCTCCGAAGTATAGCTAGCGCTGCGTGGCTGGGTAACGCTTCAGCTTCGGATGACCCACGCTACCGCGGTCCGGTATCATGTTGATTAGTACCGCTCAGCGGGTGCGTCCGTAGGCCATGCCAACTACTCCGCGCGAGCGCGCGTAAAAGCGCAGGATAGTTCACTTTGGAATTGTGCCGAGCGTCCATCGGGATGCGCGCGAGCCTGGTCACGCGATTGATCCCGGCCCATGGGAGCGCGGTCTGAACCTGGTCAACGGTCGGAGTATTATTCACCGGCGTGCACACTACCAACACGCGTTCGCCTTTCCATTGTACCAGCGCCACCTCACGAAGCCCGAGGCGCGAGCGGACGGCACACTCCACCGCGAACGGGTGAACGGTTCCGCGTGCGTCGCGCACCGCGGCCGAACAACGGCCCAATAGCCAGAGCCTGCCCTGATCGTCAATGCGACCGGCGTCGCCGGTACGGTGCCAGACCGTTCCGTCGACGCGAAACTTGGTCTCGATGTCGCCGATTCCATTCACGTAGTCTTGCACCACGTGATTACCCGCCACCACGATTTCACCTACGTCGTCCGGTGGCAGCACGAGTGCGGCGAGGCCCGCCTCGTCGGTATCCGCCATTGCGCGCGCGCCGTGCTCACGAACAATGCGGAGCTGAACGGTACCGACCGGATGACCAACCAGTAGACCGGCGCCGCTTTCCATTGTCACCATATCGGCCGGTGATATGTCACCATCACCGATGTGCGCGATTGGCTCCGCTTCGGTCGAGCCGTAGACCGAGATCACGCGTGCGTTTGGCGCAGCCCGTCGCGCTCGCGCGATGATATCGGGGAAGACGGGTCCGCCACCGGTGACGATGGCGCGGAGCCCGTTGAAGTTTGCGCTCCGACGCATTGCGTGATCGGCAATCATTTCCACGATTGCCGGGGAGGTGGTGATGCGCGTGACTTTCGTCATGTCGATTTGCCTTGCAACAGCGCTCGCGTTCACGTCGCGCGGCCGAGCCGTGCTGGTGCCGGGTAGTACGGTCACTGCACCGGACGCGAGATTGGACAGCACCACGATTGGTAGCGTGACGAGATCTGTCTCACCGCGTTGGGCGGCGACATCGCACAACGCAAGGTGCTGGGCGCGCAGAATGCCATGGGTGCGTCGGGCACCCTTGGGCCGGCCCGTGCTTCCACTGGTAAATGTGACGAGGGCAAGATCATCGTTGGCGCAATCGACGCACGAGCCGTCGTGCATCTCGTCAATGCGATCGCGTTCACTGGCGGTCAGGAGCCGTGCGGGTACGAGGGGGGACCAGAGCGCGCGGGCGCTGGTGAACCTGGCCGGGATTCGGCGAAGCGCAGGGGTGACGAGCCGCAGCAGGTGAGCCTTGGGGCTGGCGAACAGGGCGGCCGGTGGCAACAGCGCGCACGCGTCGCGAAGTAGCGCTCGCCCGCCGGACGGGTCGATCACGACCGCGACGGCTCCGATGCGCAGCAGTGCGACGAGCGCGATATACAGGTCGGCTGTGGCCGGGTGAAAGAGCAGAACGGGCGAGCCCTTCGTCACACCGGCAGCATGCAGCGATCGCGCTGCTTGGCACGATCGTAGTTCCAACTCGCCGAACGACATCGTGACAGTGTTACCGTGCCGCTGCTCCACGATTGCTGGCGTATCGGGCGACTCGCGCGCACGCTCCAGTAGCATCGTCGCCACATTCACGGTCTTAGTCGCCGGGCGAAGAGGGCATACCGGCGCATCACACACGCAGTGCGCTCGCTCACCGCCCTTGAGTGATTGGATTCGTGAATGAGAGCATGAATGGCGCGTGTAAAGCCGAGCTCATGCGCGCGCGCGTGCGTCCGTGCGACGAGCACGCTGCCGAGGCCGGAGTATAGCTCGCGTTCCGGCAAAATCGCCACGGTCTTGATGATGACAGTGCGCTCGGGTCCAACGACTCCGCCCTGCGTCATCCCCTCTCTCTGCTGCTCCATCGGATCCGGGATCGCGAACGCAAACCCCACGGTACGCCCCTCGTGCTCCGCTATCGTCACGAGTCTGGGATCGAGATAGTCGCGCAGCCGCGCGTACTGCGACGCGAATGCGCCGAGTGTGATCGGCGTGTACAGCAAGTTCCGCTGAAAGCTGGCGACCGAAACCTCGTAGATGCGCCCGATCTCCGCGTCCAGATCGGAGAGGTTGATGTCGCGCATTGTGATACCCGAGTCGAATAGTACCAACGCGCGAGTCTCGGCTCGCACGTCTCGCTGGGTCAGGTCCGAATTCAGTGCTGAGAAGTAGGATGCAAGCTCCATGAACCCCGAGCCTGTGAAGTGGCCCGGCCACTCGGGTGGATTGAAGGGCTCAAGAAAGAACGGCGGCTCCGTTCCGGGATCGGTCACAAGCCGGTACTGGAACCACGTGTTGCCGTTCATTGGACCTACGGCGAGCGTGCAACCCTCGGTGCGAAGCCGGTCGCAAGCGGTGTCCAGCAGCTCGCGTGCGCTGGTCTCATCTGACGCGGCGTAAAGACCGATCACTCCCAACGTCTCTCCTGCAAGCAGTGGAACGCTGCTCCACCACGTGGCACATCGGGCCCGCAGTCTGCTGCTCGCGTCAGTTACGATATACTGCGCATCCGGTGTGGTGTGCGCGGCCGAAACATCCGGATCGGACATAGCAGCTCGAAAAGTGTCCCACAGTACGTACCTGATCATCGCTATATCACTGCAGGGCGAGTGGCTTCGCGACCAACGCGGCCATGATTGAGGCCGCAAGCGCCACCATCGCCTGTTGTTCCCACACGTACCGGTACTCCAGTCGCGTGCCCGGTCTTACAATCGCGGTGTACGCGGCACCGGAAAACAGGACGATGAAGAGCGCTGTTATGGCATCGGCAACGGAACTGACGGCTGACCCGCGGATGAAGAGGAAAGGCACGAAGAGCGCGCCCCACGCGATCAGTCCAGCGGCAA
>JBBSHV010000146.1:0-6916 GCA_038232435.1 Gemmatimonadales bacterium
GCCAAGGACCCGCGTGTCCCTACCTTTATAATCGCGAAGACAGGGATCGATGTTGTCACTCCACACGTGGCGCAAGGAGTTTTCCCGTCGTTCAACTCCGTGGTCCCGATCGCAAACGGGGTCGACGCGCAGTTGATCGACGCCGAGACCAGGCTCAAAGCGGGTGATCCAACCTGGCTCACCGTGCTCAATAACCTGCGAAAGGGACCGACGTCCATCGGGACTCTGACCATCAGCAACATGGCGCCGCTAACGGACCCAGGCACCGCAGAGGGGCGCCTTCTGCTTCTCTTCCGCGAACAGGCGTTCTGGACCTTTGGACGCGGGCAGCGACTCGGCGCCCTGCGCCGTCTCATCCACACCTATGGCGAGACGGCAGCTCAGGTCTTCCCGGGACAGGGCGCCACCTATGCACGAAAGAACCTCCCGTTTGGTCCGGACGTGAATTTCCCAGTGCCACAGGCAGAGCGAAACAACGGCAACTTCACGGGGTGCACCGACCGCAAGGCTTAGCGCTTCCCATAGCCAGACAAAAAAGGGGCGGCACCGTGATCGCGGTGCCGCCCTTCTTTCCGCCTGCGATGCCAATCACTCGAACGCGCTCAACCCCGTCACCGCCTGACCGACGATCAGCGTGTGGATGTCGTGCGTCCCCTCGTACGTGTACACGCTCTCCAGGTTCTCCATGTGTCGCATCGACCCGTACTCGGCCAGAATGCCGTTGCCGCCGAGGATGCGACGTGCCTCGCGTGAGATGTTGCAGGCAATGTTGACGTTGTTGCGCTTGGCGAGCGAGACCTGCTGCGGCGTGAATGTCCCGTTGTCCTTCATGCGGCCCAGATGCAGCGCGAGTAGCTGGCCCTTGACGATTTCCGTCACCATGTCGGCCAACCGTTCCTGCTGCAGCTGGAAACCTCCGATCGGACGTCCGAACATCACACGGTTACCGGCGTAAGCTAGTGCCTCCTCATAGCAGAACATCGCGGCGCCGAGTACGCCCCAGGAGATGCCGTACCGCGCCTGCGTGAGACACATGAGCGGGCTCTTCAGCGCTCCAGACTTGGGCAGTAGCGCGTCCGCACCCACGTGCACGTCCTGAAGCACCAGCTCCGACGTGTCGGACGCGCGCAGCGACAGCTTTCCTTTCTGGTTCTTGGCCGTGAAGCCCGGCGTCGATGTCGGCACAACGAAGCCGCGGATCGAGTGGCCGTTGTTGTCGCCATCCTCGGTCTTGGCCCAGATGATCGCCACGTGCGCCATCGAGCCGTTGGTGATCCACATCTTGGCGCCGTTGATGATCCATGAGCCATCGCCTTGAGCGCGCGCGCGGGTGATCATACCGGCCGGATTGGAGCCGTAGTCCGGCTCGGTCAGGCCGAAGCAGCCGATGGTCTCGCCGCGCGCCATCGACGGGAGGAGCCGCCTTTTCTGCTCCTCGGACCCGAACGCGAACACCGGAAACATTACCAGCGCGCCCTGCACGGAGGCAAACGATCGCACTCCGGAATCGCCGCGCTCCAGCTCCTGCATGATCAGCCCGTAGGCGACGTTGCTGAGCCCGGCGCAACCGTACTCTTCCGGCAGGTTCGCACCCAACATTCCCAGCTCGGCCATCCCCGCGATCAACTCCGTCGGGAACCGGCCCTCCACGTATGCGTCGCCAATGATTGGGAGCACCTTGTCGTTGACGAAGGCGCGAACCGCATCACGAACGGCGCGTTCGTCTTCGGCGAGGAGGGAATCGATGTCGTAGAAATCGAGCGGGTTGGTCGGCATGCCGAAAGATACCGCGCCCGACGCCTGAGGCTACGGCCGGTTATCCAGCAGCTCGCCGCCTGAGATCTGGCGCTCCTCACCGACGTTGGGACGCGTCCCCGTCAACATCCCCTTTGCAACCTCGAAGAGGACGACCGGGCGCGGCTTGTTCACCACCATGTACTCCACGCTGTCCGCATCAACCATAATGAGCCCGATGCGCGGGTCGTCGGGGCCGCCGTCGCGCGCACCGCCCTCGTCTCCGAACCAGGCTTTCCAGTCCAGGCGATATAAATCCTTGATCTTGGCCCTGCTCTTAGAGAGCCGAGCAGCGCCGGCGACGGAAACCCACTCTCGGGTGCGATCGCGATAATAGGATACGTTCACGTGCGGATCGTTCTCGAGCTCTTCCAGCTTGTGCGATTCCACATCGGTCACGAAGTATAGATCGGCCCCCGGTATGCGCTTCTGGGTCGCCATCGGCCTGCTCACCAGTGAGCCATCCGCACGTCGCGTCGTGAACATCGCGATCTCGATTCCGTCGATGAGCTTGTACAGCTCGTCGATCTTCTTCTCGGTGGTAGTCTCTGTCGTAGTCATGACTTTGGCCGGTGCATGGCACGTGCCGCCAGGCGCGGCTGAGAGCTGGACGCCGCCGGTCGCGTTGCACGAGCGCTGATTCCGATCTCGCGCGCCTTACGTCGAAAGGACAAACCGTGATCCAGCGCGTGCCCGTTCTCATCCTGCCACTGGTGCACCATCTCGTGAACGAAAGTATGCAGCACGTCATCCCACACGTCGTGCTCGATGTGCTTGCGCGACATGGCAATCTCGGCCTCAAACCCGCTACCGTCCGCCATATAGTGTCCCAGCCGATTCTTCATCCGGCGTGAGATGCGGATTCGCACATCCTTCAGCGTGCCACCGAAGAGCGCCGCATTGTACTGCGCATGTGCCTTCATCAACAGCTCCACAAATTCCACATCATCGCGATGCGTGTGCTGCGTGCGCGGCTTCTTCCTGACGGCCCGGCCATTCGCGCGTTTTTTCGAGCGTGACGGCTTTCGCGATAGCGGCTGTGAAGGGAGCTGTGAAGGGGGCTGTGATTCGGGCCGCGTCACGGCCGATGCCGTCACGGGCGCTATCACAGGGGCATCGAACAAATCGCACTGCGTCCACAGGCGGCGCAGCCGCTCCAGCCGCATCGTCTCCCGACGTATCTTCTCCTCAGCGTTCGAAGCACCGCTCCTGGCCGGGCACGAACTCACCCTCTCCGTTCCACACGCGCGCAACGACGGTGATGGTGGCGTCCGTTATCGATATAACGTTGTATGACGACGGCCTGCCACCACGAGAGCGGCTGGAAACGGTTCCCGCGGTGGACACAATCACGCCCTTGCGCGTGTGTTCCACGTAGTTCACCGCTTCCTGATGATCGTGCCCGCATAGCACCAGCTCCACGCCCCACCCCGCAAAGCTGCTGAGGATGCGCGGGGTGTGCTTCAGTCCATACCGCTGTGATAGCTGGCCGGCTACCGGGTTGTGGTGCATCACGATGACTTTTGCGTCGCCCGGCGGTGCATCCTCCAACCTGTGATGCACGTCGGCGAGTTGCGCCGACGTAACGTCGCCGATGATGGAGATGTCTCGTGGGTTCGGTGTGAGTGTTCTCCGGGTTACACCGTGCGCGGTGTTGATCCCAACGAAATAAATTCCGGGCACTTCCAGAGTCGGCTCAAGCTCATCCGCGATGTACGTGCGGTAGTTCTCGTACACTTTGGACCGCTTGCCCACGCCAAGTGGCGCGTACCACCAGGCAACATCATGGTTTCCGGCCACTGTGATAACGGGAACTTTCTTGCGCGCCTCACGCAGGAAAACCGCGGCACGTTGAAACTCACCAGCGCGCGCTCTCTGCGAGAAGTCGCCCGACACAGCGACCACGTCAAACTCCCCCGCCTGGATCGCACCTTCGATCGCATCAATCTGCTCGATCACGGCCGGCCGGCCAAAGTGCAGATCCGAGACATGCAGAATCGTCGTCACCGGCCCCTCGGCACTACTGTGGTACCGGCGACGATATGTCCCAAAGCATCAGTTCGTCTGGGCCGCAACAAGGTCGGCCAGACGAGAAGCAAGATCAGCCGCAATCGCCGGCGAAAATTTAGTCACGGGCGTTCCCACCACGTCGCCGGACCACTGAATCTGCGACCGGCGCGCGTCGATTACCACCACGTGCAGCGTCGCGCGCCCGGTGCTACGCCCACCGGTGAGGCGGACCTCCACGGGCAGCATCACGAACCGCGCGTCGGTGAGCGCCACGAGCGAACGCAACTGTGAAGCGAGTGGTTCGCTCAGCTGCCAAGCATCCGACTTCACGCCAAAGCGAACCTGGTTTGCCGCGAGCGCGTGCGGATCCGGTGCATATCCCGCGTTTCGCGCCACTGAGCGGGCGACGTCTGCGGGAAATTTCCACTGTGTCCCGAGGCCGCGCTCGCTCAGTGCGAAGCTAATCTCATCGTCCAGCGCGCTCAGGTACTTCCGGCTGGATGGAGCCACCGCGGACCACCCCATCGAGTCCGAGAAAACCAGATACTGCACCGGCAGCACCACGATGTGTTCGGCCGCAAGTCGCTCCAGCGGCCTGGTAGGCGCTGGCCGCTGTGCATTCAGGTGAAGTGGGGAAATACCTGAAGAGATCAGTCCAACGATCAGCGTGAGCGATACGAACTTCATTGTAGAAAACCTAATCTGTGGCCAATTTCACCGCCCGTCCCACTCTGAGGCGGCCGTTGCGCGTACCGACTCTGGACGACCCACATGCAGCCCGGGTACACTTGTCCGCGAGACGACCGGGGCGGTCGCCCTACCATAAAACCGCAACATGCGTAAGATCAGTCCGACAGCTCTTGCCATTCTCGCCGCCGCGATCGTCACACCTGGTCCCACGGTATCGGCACAACGGCCCGCGACAGACACAGCCGCGGACACAGGCGTGGCGACAACGCCGGGTGCTTTCGATTTTAGCATCAAGAATATCATGCGTGGCCCCGAGCTGTACGGACGGCCGCCGGTGGATGTACGCTGGTCCGCGGACAACAGGTGGATCTACTTCAACTGGGTAGAGCCCGCTAAGGATTGGCGCGAGCGCCCCGCACCGTATCGTGTGCGCGCGGTGCCGGCCGCCAGGCCCGAGCGGCTCTCACTGATCCAGCGCGATTCGGCGGCACCCTACACGGCCCAGGGAAGCCTGTCGCCCGACCGGCGCCGGGCCGCCGTCGAGGCAGGTGGCGATATCTACGTGGTCGATTACCGCGACGGATCGGCGCGCAGGCTCACGCAGACCGCCGCTAAGGAATCGGCGCCGGTGTTCGGCGCGGGCGGCAAGACTGTCCACTTCGTGCGCGACGACAATGCGTACGCAATCGATCTCACTACTGGCATGACGACGCAGCTCACCGACCTGCGCACCGGCGTCGCGCCCGCGGACACGACACCCAAGTCCGCTCAGCGCGCCAGGTTGGCCGAGCAGCAGACGGATCTTTTCGACGCCGTACGCGATCGGCTGCATGGAGATAGTGTCGCGAAAGCTGAGGCCAAACTTCTCGCTTCCTTACACTCGCCAAAGACCGTGTATGTGGGACGTGACCGCCAGATCCAATCCGTCCATACATCTCCAGACGGACGTGGAGCGATTGTGATCCTTCGCACACCGTCTAAGGGAACACCGGTCGAGATCCCCTTGTGGGTAACGGCGTCCGGCTACACCGACCCGCACAAGGGACGCACAAAGGTCGGCGACGCTCAGTCACGCGCGGAGTTGTTGTACGTTGCTCTGCCCAGTGGCACGGTGACCAGACCACATCTTCTCAAGAACGATTCACTGCCGAGCTTCATCGCATTCGATGGTTGGAACAGCTCGGGCAGCGACGCGGTTCTGTACGCGTTCAGCCCGGACAACAAGGAGCGCATTCTCTACACTGTTTCATCTGCCGACGGTGCGTTGCACCAGATCGAGACTCTGCGCGATACTGCGTGGGTGGGCGGCCCGTGCATGACATGCGCCGGGTGGTACGACGGAGGCAAGCGCGTGTGGTACGTATCCGAGGCAACTGGATTTGCGCATCTGTACACCGCCGCGGCACGCGGAGGCGACGTCCGCCAGCTCACGTCCGGCAAGTGGGAAGTGCGCGACGCCAATCTTTCGCTGGATGGGCGCACGTTCAATCTGGTAACGAATCAGCCGTCGCCGTTCGAGGAACAGTTTTACACCATGCCCGTTTCCGGCGGCGCGATGACGCGCGTCACGCGCAGTTCCGGGCGGCACGACGTCACCGTGTCACCCAACGGCCGGCTCCTCGCCGACGTGTACTCGTACGTCAACCGGCCGCCCGACCTGCACCTGATGACTAACACTCCAGGCGCAGCCGAAACGCAGCTCACGAAATCGCCGAGCGATGAGTGGCTCCGCGCGAAGTGGTTGGTTCCTCCGATCGTGATGATCCCAGCGTCTGACGGTGCGCAGGTTCCGGCGCACATCTACCGACCGGAAGATGTGGGCGCGACGCCGAACGGCGCGGCGGTAGTCTTTGTCCATGGCGCGGGCTACCTGCACAACGTCGGTAACTTCTGGTCGGAGTATCCGCGCGAGTACATGTTCAACCAGTTCCTTGCTCGCAGCGGCTACGTTGTGATCGACGCGGACTACCGCGCGTCCGACGGCTACGGTCGCGATTGGCGTACCGCGATCTACCGTTGGATGGGCGGCCGCGATCTTCAGGACGAAGTCGACGCCTCCAGATATCTCACCGCCACCTATCACATTCCACCAAGTAGGATTGGTATGTATGGCGGCAGCTACGGCGGCTTCATGACGCTGATGGCGCTCTTCACAGCGCCGGACTACTTCGGTGCCGGCGCGGCATTGCGCAGCGTCACCGACTGGGCGCACTACAACAACGGCTACACCTCTGGCATTCTCAATCTGCCGCAGAACGACACTCTCGCGTACCGCCGTTCATCGCCCATCTACTTCGCGGCCGGACTGCGCGCGCCGCTGCTTCTGGCGCACGGCATGGTCGACACAAACGTCAACTACCAGGACATAGTTCGTCTCACGCAACGCCTGATCGAGCTGGGCAAGCCCGATTGGGAGTTGGCC
>JBBSHV010000147.1:0-6915 GCA_038232435.1 Gemmatimonadales bacterium
CCTCGGCGACGAGCCATACGCTCGAGCTACCAAGCCCCGAACAGCTACAGCGATACCTTGTACAGCAGCTTGTTCGGCGTGCCGCTCACGTTTCCGGTGATCACGTTTGCAGTCGCATTGCTGGTGATCCAGGTACGGATCGTCGAGTATGACGCATCTCCGTACGTCGCCTTATACAGTGCGGCGACTCCGGCCACGTGCGGCGACGCCATGGACGTGCCGCTGATCGTATTGGTTCCGCCGTTCAACCACGTTGATGTGATGTTCAACCCCGGCGCGTACACGTCGACACAGCCGCCATAGTTAGAGAATGAGGCCTTCGCATCGGTCGAAGTGGATGCCGCGACGGTCGTGGCGTTGGCCGCGCTTGACGGCGAGCTGTTGCACGCATCAGCGTTCGAATTTCCGGCCGCGACCGCAATGAACACTCCAGCGTTGGCGAGCTTGTTAACCGCGTCGTTAGTAGCCTGCGAGAAGCCACCGCCCAGCGACATGTTCGCGACCGCCGGAGCTATGCGATTTGCCGCGACCCAGTTGATTCCCGCAATGACGCCGGAGTTGCTGCCTGAGCCGTTGCAGTCGAGCACACGGACCGCGCGTAGCTGTACGCCCTTGGCTATGCCGTACGTCGCCGATCCTACGGTTCCGGCCACGTGCGTCCCATGACCGTTGCAGTCCTGCCCGCTCCCACCAAGAGCGTCATAGACGGCCTGAGCGCGACCACCGAACTGCGGATGGCTCGTCTCGATTCCCGTGTCGATGATGTACGCGCGCACCTTGGACGCGATCGTCGTGTACGAATACGTGCGCGACAACGGGAGATTCCGCTGGTCCACACGGTCGATCCCGAACGTCGCGCTCGACTGCGTCGTTATAGCGTGAACCACCTGGTCCTGCTCCACGTACGCCACCTCCGGCTCCGCTGCGATCGCCGCGGCGTCGTCGCTGGATAGCTCAGCGGAAAATCCCTTGAGCCCAGCGGCGTACTCGTGCTTGAGCTTCCCGTTATGCTTGCCGGCAAGTTTGGTGGCGACGGCGTCCACGTCTGCCACCGCATCATTTAGCACGACAATGTACTGGCCCGGTATCAGCTCGGCCGTGCCCGCCTTGGCCGCTGCAGCAGATTTCGAGGGGGATGCCTTTGGCTCGCTCGGTGCAGCCGGGTCTTGGCAGGCGCTTAGACTGACTGCCAGCGTTACGGCTGTTACGGCGGATGCTGTGAGCTTCTTCATACACGGTCTCCAAGACATGAGTGGACGCGATCGCGTCTGCGGGCCGATGGACGATCCCAAGCCCGGCGCGACGGAGGCAACGGTACCGCGGACAGGGTGCCTTTGCAATAGCGACGTTGCGCAGGGCTGCCCGAGCGCGCTCAGCGAGCGGCTCTGTGTCCGCCGTTCAGCGCAATTCGGTCCACATCGGAAGCGGACCCGGCTTGAACAAGCGCGCACGCTGCCGTAAGTTGTTCTGTCTCAGGAGGGGTGGCCGAGAGGCTGAAGGCACCGGTTTGCTAAACCGGCATAGGGGGTCAACCTCTATCGAGGGTTCGAATCCCTCCCTCTCCGTTTTCGCGGCGGGCTCGCTCACTTGGGCGAGCCCGTTTGCTTTACACCATCTTTGTGATATGAGCGCTAGCGGTCAACATCGGCTTAGGTTTGCGCCCTCACCGACGGGTTACCTGCACGTGGGCGGTGCCAGGACTGCACTATTCAATTGGTTGTTCGTGCGACGCTTCGGCGGCCAGTTTCTTCTACGCGTCGAGGATACCGACAAGGCGCGCAGCACCGACGAGAGTACGCGCGCGATCTTTGATGGGCTCCAGTGGCTTGGGCTGGACTGGGACGAGGACGTCGTATACCAGGGCGCCAATCTGGAGCGGCACCGGGCTGATGCGCTGGCACTGATCCAGTCGGGCGCGGCCTACCGCGACTTCACTCCGCAGCAGGTGCTCGAAGAGCGTCGCCGCGACGCCGAAGCCAGGGGAGATATCTACAAGTACCAACGGGAGTGGGCCGAGCTTCCGCTGCACGAGGAAAAGCTCCGCCTTGAGCGCGGCGATCCATATGTCGTGCGCTTTCGCGTTCCGGACGAGAGCGGCGTCACTGAGTGGAACGACCTGGTGCACGACCGAATAGCGTTCCCGAACAAGGACATTGATGATTTCGTGGTTCTCCGCTCGGACGGGACGCCGATCTACAACATGGCCGTTGTGTCCGACGATATCGCGATGAGGATCACGCTCGTCATGCGCGGCGACGACCACATCTCCAACACGCCCAAGCAGATTATGTTGTACGAGGCGTTGGGAAAGACGGTGCCGCAGTTCGCGCATCTGCCGATGATTCACGGGCTCGATGGCAAGAAGCTGAGCAAGCGGCACGGTGCCACAGCTGTTGCTGATTACCAGCATGAAGGGCTTCTGCCACAGGCGATGCTCAACTTCCTCGCCCTACTCGGCTGGTCGCCTGGCGGCGACCGGGAAGTCATGATGCTGCACGAGATGGTGGAGCTGTTCAGTCCGGACGGGCTGCAGCGCAAGGCGGCGATCTTCGATCCCAAAAAGCTGGAATGGATGAACGGCCAGCATCTCTCCATCATGCCACTCGCCGAGCTGGAGCCGACGGCCACGCGAGCAATCGTTGCGAGCGGGCTGGCGACGGAGCAAGAACTCTCCGCTCGGCGCGTTTGGTATCTACAGCTGCTCGACCTTCTACGCGTTCGTGCACGGATAATCGACGATATCGTGCGCCAGGCACGCCCCTACTTTGCTGACACTATAGAATATGATCCAGAGGCGGTGAGCAAGCACTGGCGTGACCGTCCGGCAACGATCGCGATTCTGGAGGCAACCCGCGACGCTCTGGCGGGGACAAAGTCATGGGAAGCGGCTGCGCTCGAAGAGTCGCTTCGCGCGCTCGCCGAACGTCTGGGGATCGGCGGCGGCAAGATCTTTCAGCCGCTCAGGGTTGCACTGACAGGGTTGACGGTGAGTCCCGGGATATTCGATGTACTGGTGATGCAGGGACGCGATCTATCGCTTGTCCGCGTCGCTCAGGCCATGGAATTGCTGCGACAAGACGGTAATCAAGATAACAATGATTGAAATCACAGTTGACCGCTCCGTCTGATGGCCGCAATATTGTCAGTACTGTACCACAACGTACGCCTGGGAGATGCCTGGGCGACTTCACATTTGCGGAGATACCGATGTCAGAGCAACTGACCAAGCTTGAAAGCTCGGTCTACAAATACCTGCTCGACTTCACGGCGGAACACACATACCAGCCGAGTATCCGTGATATCGGCAAGCAGTTCCAGATTAAGTCGACCAAGACCGTCTCGGACCTGCTGCAATCGCTGGCAAAGAAGGGCGTCATCGAGCGCGATCCGTCTCGCTCACGCGGCGTCCGGCTGCTCGGCTTTGCCGGCGCGGCTCGTTCGATGCCCGTGCCATATTACGGGCGCATCCACGCCGGCGAGCCATCGCTCCTTCCCGAGCACCGCGAAGGCTACATCACCATGGATCGGCGCTTCCTGCCGTCGGAGCAGGTGTTCTTTCTCAAGGTAAAGGGAGAGAGCATGATCGGACGCGCAATCGAGAGCGGCGATTTTGTAATGGTTGATCCCGTCGTCAAAGCGGAGGACGGAGCCATCATCGCGGCCAGGCTGGGTGACGAGGCGACTGTAAAGACGCTGACGCATGAAGGACCAACGGTCGTACTGAAAGCGGCCAACCCAGCCGACCGCGACATCTCTGTCAGCCCCCAGGACGACTTCTCCGTCTTGGGCGTGGTGTGCGGAGTTTTCCGCCCGTTCAAGGAGATGACGGAAGCTGCGAGCCAGTCGGCAGGAACCGCGGCGATGGTGGCGTAGCTGTTTTGCGGTTGAGCTAGGCTGCACCGGCGATCGCGGATCCAGCCTAGCTCGCCTCTCTAGCGCAGTTCTAGTTCAGTCGGGTGTGGAGGTGGCCGCCCGATCGGCCGCCCCTGCTTTCGTCCGGTCGGCTTCTTTGCGTTCGCGCTCCTTGCGCTGGCGAATCTCACGCACGGCCTTCTGGAAATCCGCCTCGTTGATGCCGCGCTGCGCGTTGGCGAAAATCTCATCATGACGCGAGTTCAGCGTCTGGCTGCGCTCCGTGGTAGTGGGATTTGCGTTCGCGTTCAGTGGTAGGAGCGCGAGGATCGCGGTCGGGATTGAGACCGGGCCGAGGCGAATGAACTTGCTGTCCATTCCGTACTTTTGGCCGTTACGCTGAAACGTCCAATCCCCCGGAGCGCGCTGACCGCCCGTGGCCACTCGAATGGAATCGTTATGCGCCGCAATGTCGCCCACAATGACGCTGTCGAGACGTTCGGCCGCGGTCTTAGGAGCGACGGCAACGGTGCCAGGCTCGCCCCACAGCCTGGGATCAGCGTAGCGAGGCTGGACTCCCCTAAGTGCTCCGCCGCCGCCCACCAGCGGGCCGCTGGAAGGTTCGTTGTCACCGGTCACGACCGTCGATCGCGACGGAGTTACAAATGCTGGAACGCGGGTCGGCGCGACGAGGCGGACCGGTTCCGTGACCTGCGTGCTTCGCCCGTCGCCACCGCTGCGGCCGACCGCCGGATTGGGCGACGCCGCATGCCTTGGAAGCGCCAGAAAACCGATACGCTCGATGGGTGGAGTGGTCGCGGGCACCGGTCCGCCGAAGAAATCGAACATCGGGTGGTGCATCAGCAGCGCCTGCGCGAACAGGACAATGATCACCGCGTGAGCGGCGATCGATATGATCCACGGAGCGGAGGGGCGGCGGAGCTTCACGCGTCAGTCGTTGAACGAAGCGAGTACGCGGCCGGCGCGCTCAGCAGCTTCCCGAATACGCTCGGGAGAGGTGATGAAGGATATGCGGAAGTATCCTTCTCCGCCCTGGCCGAAACCAGCTCCGGGCATCACGACGACGCCCGCTTCGTTCATCAACTTGTCCGCGAATACCTTGCTCGGAATGTGCGACGGAAGTGGAATCCAGAGGTACATCGCGGCCTTGGGAACGTCACACTCAAAACCGTTGGCGCGAAATGCAGCGACGGCGGCGTCGCGGCGCTCCGTGAACGCGACCATGTTCCTCGGAACGAACTCATCGTGCACGCCCAGCGCCGCAGCCGCGGCTGCCTGTACAGCGAGAAACGTCCCCGTATCGATGAACGACTTCACCTTGGCCAGCGCGCCGGCAAACTCGGGCTTTCCAACCGCCCACCCGCAGCGCCACCCAGTCATGTTATACGTTTTCGACATCGAGTGAAACTCGAGCGCGACATCGCGCGCGCCGTCGATCTCGAAAATGCTCGGCGGCACGTAGCCGTCGTATGCGACCTCGGAGTACGCGTTATCGTACACCAACAGGATGTCCAGCTCTCCGCAACGCTGGACGACGCGCTCCAGATAATCGCGCGGCGCGATGGCCGCGGTCGGATTACCCGGGTAATTCAGGTACAGTAGCTTGGTGCGCTGGAGCACGTCACGCGGTACTTCGTCCAGATCGACAAGGAAGCCGTTATCCGCGCGGAGCTGGTATCTGTACGGCGTTCCGTTGGACAGAATCGTACCACCCATGTACGCGTTGTAGCCGGGCTCGGGCATGATCGCGATGTCGCCGTGATCCAGATATGCGAAGGCAAGATGCGCCAGCCCTTCCTTGGACCCAATGAGCGGGACTACTTCACTGAGCGGATCGAAGGAGACGCCGAAGCGGCTTTGCATGAAACGGACAATTGCCTCGCGGTACTCGACCAGACCGAGCCCGAAGCCATAACGCCCCATCATCGGCTGGCGCAGCGCCTCTTCCATTCGCTGGACAGCGGCCTCCGGCGGCGCGAGATCAGCGTCACCGGCGCCCAGGTCGATGAGATCAACGCCACGCGCGACAAGATCGCGCTTGCGCTGCGGGATGTCAGCGAGCGGATACGGCGGAAGCTTCAGAAGGCGCTCGTTGTACGGTGGCACTTAACGCTCGCTCATAACTGAGTTGACAACCCGGTTGGTGACTTTGCTCATTCCGGTAACCTGGACCTGCACCACATCACCCGGTGAAAGCCTTCCAACTCCCGCCGGCGTACCAGTGGCGACAACATCTCCGGCTTCGAGTGACATGATGCCGGATATGTACGCCAGCAGCGTGGGGATGGAAAACACCATGTCGCGTGCTGACCCGCTCTGGCGTTCTACACCGTTGACGAGAGTAAGGACCATAAGATCGTCGAGCGATTCCGGAGCCGGCGCCTCGGAGCCGATGGCGCAGAAGGTGTCGAATCCCTTGGCCCGGGTCCACTGGCCGTCGCTTTTCTGCAGATCACGCGCTGTGACGTCGTTCAGCGCGCATATGCCGCGCACCGCGGAGCGTGCTTCCAATTCGTCCGCGTGACTCAGACGCGTTCCGATCACGATCCCGATTTCGCCCTCAAACTCCACCTGCGCCGACTGTGGTGGGAGAACGATCGTATCGCCGTCGCCGATCACGCTCGATGGCGGTTTGAGGAAGAGGAGTGGCTCCTTGGGAACCTCGTTCCCGAGCTCCTTGGCATGCTCGCGGTAGTTACGCCCGACACATACGATTTTCCCGGGGCGATCAGTCATTCCTGGCCATTAGCGTTCATGTAGAGAATTGGACACCGAGTAGAAGCTGTTCAGTTGCCGAAGAACCGCGGACCAGGAGCCGGTGACCCTGCGCGCCGGCGGCAGTCCCGACAAAAGATCGCGACCGTACCTATTTGAGACTACGCGTGGATCTGCAAGAACGATAGCGCCCCTGTCCGACGCGCTGCGAATGAGCCGCCCGAAGCCCTGCTTGAGCCGGAGCGAAGCGTGTGGCAGCATGTACGCCGTGAACGCATCGCCACCGCGCGCGGCGATCGCCTCGCACTGTGCCGCCGTGACCGGCTC
>JBBSHV010000148.1:0-6872 GCA_038232435.1 Gemmatimonadales bacterium
GCCATGCCGTCCTGATACTCGCTGCGTACAGCGGCGTTGGTGAATGTGCTGACGAGCGCCAGATTGTTGAGGACGGGTGCCAGGACGCCGCCCTTGACCGGTGTAGCGCGCCTTACGCCGAGCGTGACGGAAGTGGCGGACGCGCGCGGAGTCCGCAGCCCCGGGACGGCGCTCGCATCCACGTCGGATTGGGTGAGATAAAATGGCGAGCTTGAGGCACCGCTGTAGTTCACGGTGACGGGAATGGAGTAGCCGAAGGAGCGCGGCAGCAGCTTCTCCAGCCGAAATCCCGCGCTCAGGTCCACGCTATTGTCGGTGAGATACGTGGGTTGATCGCCCAACTGCCTGAAGTTGGGATCGCGACGTGTGACGTTGAGTCGCACGTCGGCGAAGTCGCTGGCGGTGACGCCGAGTGCAACCTGGCCGGCGTAGCCAGCGGCGTCAACGATGCCGCCGAGGCGAACGTCGTCGACCCACAATTCGAGCGTGTCAGCGGGTGAGATGGGGCGAGGGCCGCGGCCGGTCGCGGTGCGCACCATGCCGACCGCAAGCTCCCCTACAGCGGCGAGATTGGGCGGATTGACACCGGGATCCGTGGTGAAGACCACGTAGCCGCCCGCACATGCCGCGTATGTGTTACCCGGAGATATGTTTGGCGGCATCGGCGTATTGGCGATGAGGATCGAATCAACACCGGTGCACGAGTTGTGCGGAAGCCCTCGCAGATATGCGTTCTGCACCTGCGCGCGCAGGGCGATGAGCTTGCGGAAGTCGACGCGAATCTCCGGATTCCAGGCGGCCCGCCCTGCCCCGCCGTTGAGCGGCGTGCGGTACATGTAGAAGTTGGACGCATCGTGACCGAGCTTGACGAAGAACTGCAACTCGCCGTCATCACCCCACCCGCTGCTGACACCCCGAGCCCAGAGCCGCATCTCCTTGTAGCCCAGAAAATTTTTCTGCCCTTCGGGGAATCGGTAGTAAGCCTCGGCGCGGTCGAACTGGTTCAGCGCGCCGGCGGTGATACGCAGCGACCGCTCGTTCACCTGCACGAGCGACGCGGTGATGGTGGCGCTCTTGAGATCTGGCTGATCCGTGACGCCGGGCGGCGACTCATAATCCACTCCACCGCGCACACGCCGATCCTGAGTGCCTACGGTTCCAACGCTCACGAAACCCATGTCCGGCTGCTCACCGGCAATTCCGCGAAGGGTCGCGTCGCTGCGCTTGAGCCACGGCGCACCGCTCAAACGCAGCCGATCCAGCGCAATCTGGCTGAAGTCATTGTCGGACACTCCGGTACCGGAGATCATCGTTATGCGCAGCGCGCGCGCTCGGCGCAGCAGTGGCGAGCCCAGCGTATCATCCGGTGACTGAAACGGCACGCGTATAAAGACCCAGCAGACCGAGTCGCCCTGCGCCGCACGAGCGTCGAGCGACTGGCTGGATATGCACTTCCCGGTTCTGTTGTACCGGCGCTCTTCGGACAGATCCACGATGTAACGACGCCACTGCTCCGAGTTGCGTTCCGCGCTTGTGAAGTTGAGGACGTTGTCGTTGTCGATGTCCTCTTCGTCCAGACGCTGGTTGCCGGCGGTGCAATCCGCGCGCGAGTCGCCCAACGGGTATAGCGCTCCGTACTGGGCACGGCACGTCGTGAACTTCTGAACCCGCTCAGTATGCGGTGGTTGACCCGGGATCGTGTCCGTAATGAGTGTAACGTCCTCCGCCACATCGCTGGGCAAACCGGTGTCGTTCACGTTGGCGTTGAAGGTGCGCGAGAATGGGTCGCGCTCGGAGTCTAGGCGGTCATAACCGGAGAGCTTCTTACCGAACATGGCTGTGTCACGCACGCCAGTCGCGGCCCTGTGGATCGCGACAGTGTCCGGCGAGAAGGCGACGGAGTTCTCCGAGATGTCGCCGATGTCGAAGACCAGCGTGGGGTTTTGGGACCGCCGCGTTGCGCTGGTGTGGATCAGCGTCCAGAACTCGAGGTTCTCGGTGCGGGAGACGTCAGAGCCGGATGGTCCGAGCGGTGTCCTGATGGACCGCCAGCGCCGGCCGCTTAGCGTAACGCCGGTCTGCCAGTGGGACATGCTGCTAGGCTCGTCGACCGTGCCGACGGGCAGCGGGTAGAGAGTCATCCAGAGCAACTGCTCCGGTGAAAACCCACCGACACCGACCGAGACGACGGTTGGGTCGATGTCCTGAATGGAGAAACGCAACTGCCTGCCCAGCGGGTCGCGCACGTTAGTCTGCCACGCGAGATTGGAGGCACGATTGAGATCCAGTGCGTTGGAGCCCACGCGCGGCAACAAGGTACGGCCAGCGGCGGGCTGGCTGCTGTAGTACCAGTACTGGCTGTCCAGCCGCACGTCCAGTCCGCCGGAGCCCTCGAACGATTCGATGTACGCCTGCTGGCCCGCGCTGGGACTTGGTCTGCTCGCGGCGAACTCGCCCGCGATACTCACGTGCGACGGCGTGGTTGTCTGGCCGTACGGCATGCGCGACACGAGCCTGGTCAGCGGGTCCGCTTCAAAATTGAGAACGGTGTTGACGCCGCCTATGAGCGTTGCCTGTGGCTCCAGCCCCAGCGGGGGCCGCGTGTAACTGCTGCGTTGCGATTGCGACAGGGCGAGCAGATTTATCTGACCGTTGGCGAGCGGAATCTCGAGCGCCGCGCCGAAGATGGATGTCGGCGTTTCGATGAAAAGTGGATTCTCCTCGAACTGAACCGTGACCTGCCGCGGCCTGGGGAAGAGCGTATCCGGGCGGGCGAAGTTGACTCGTCCCAGGTCATAGTCGACGGTGTAATCACTGCCGCGCGCGAGGAGAATGTTGTCCACCAAAATGCGCTCGGAGTTGGGACGAACCTGGACCGCGCCGAGCGCAAGTGTTCCGTTGGTCCCATTAGCCTGTGCCTGGTAACGCAACCGAATGTGATACACCGCACTGGGCCGCTGCGGCGACGCGAGATATTCGGCGGGCGTGGTGTAGACCGTGTCATTGTGCGGGTTGGCCGGCCCCGCCAATCCACCGGCCGCAAACGGCCGCACTGATGGAAAGACCAGAAATTGATCGCGAATGATCTGCGTACCAAAGACGCCGACGCCCAGAGCGTAGTCCGAGTCGGTGGGACGCGGCCACAGTCTGTTCTCGACGTCGAAGCTGGAAGTGTTGGTCGCCTGCGCCAATCCGAACAGTTGCAGATAAGTGTCCGCGCCTCCCGCGAGTGGTTTCTCCTGATCCGTGGCGTTCCCGGTGACGACCTTGACCGTCACACTCTGCCGCGATACATCATTGCCGCCCAGGCGGTATACCGAGCGAATCTCTCGATTGAAGACCGAGTCGCCCGGCTGCGTGGTCGGATCCCAGAGCAAGTTGGCAAACTGCTCGCGAGACGCATCAAACTCGAGGTCTGGCGTGCCACCCGTGGTGACGTGCACCGTCTCCACGCCGTTGATGCGAACGCGATACGTCACAACGAGCCGCTCGTTGTTGAGCGACAACGGCCGCACCAACGCGATCCAGAGCCGCGACGGATCGGCGTAGTAGTCGATCCCCTCGCGAAGGTACTCGTACACCTGGCCGCGGCGCGATCGCGAGTCGCCGAGAAGCTTGAACTGCGGTCCGTTCGGGTTGGGCGGCTGGCCGCCGATGAGAAGGCGATACACGTACAACCGGACCGGCCGCAGCGTGTCGGGAAGCGCCGCGGCGAGGACCGACATCTGCCGCCGGTTTACAATGTCGACGTTGGGATAGCCAGCGAAGTTTCGCGGATCCACCGTGAAGAAGAAGCGGCGCGGCTCGAACTGGTAGTCCTCGACGGTGCGATCGACTGCCTGCAACACGCGATCGCCGACGGTAAATATCCGGTCGCGGACGACGTTTCCCTTCTGCTGGGCGGCGATGGCGCGGAGCCGCATGGAACCGAGCTTGGTGACGGCTTGTATGCCGTAGTTGCCGCTCGGGATAGCGGCGGTGATGAAGCGCGAGGGAGGCGGCTGGAAGGTCACGTTGCCGATCTCCAGCTTCTGCACGAACTCGCTGGGCTTGCCTTCGTAGGCGATAGAGACAGTGTTGGACGCGTCGAACTCACGCTCGGAGTCGTAGTCCACGTTCACGTGCACGCGGTCCGCGACCACACCCGCTGAGCGCAGGTTGTACTGAAAGTCGAGCGTGGGTGTGTAAGCTTCGTGGCAGGCCGTGTTGGAGAGATAGAACGTGATGCCTCGGCACCGGTTGGTCTGGTCCTTCTCGCCGCGGAACTCGAAGCGGCTGTTGAGCTGAATCCCCAGATCGGCGTAGTCGCCCAGAATCTGCTCAGTCTTGCTCGGCGTCCTCGTCTTCCACGTTGCCGCCTCACCCGCGAAGAGTGGTGACGGCGCACCAGAGGCGAAGTTCTGCGCCGCGACCTGTCCCCAGACCGATTGAAGTACCGAACGACTGTTCAACTGAAAAGCAGTCGCGCGGGCAGCGGCAATCTGCGCGGCAGCCGCGCGATAGGCGGCGGCGTCGGAGCGCGATCGCACGGTGGGAAGTGTAAAAGGAAGCGTGTCCTGGCCGATCCTCAAGCGAATGCGGCTCGGTGTGCGAATGGTGTCGGTACGACTGGTATCGGTGACCTGCGCCTGTGCTCTCGGGGCGAGCCCGAGGCTTGCGCCGAGGAGGAGCACCGTTACGAGGGGCACCCACCCTATAAATTTCACCTCGTGAAGATACTCTCCCGCTATGTCCTCAAGGAGCACCTCAGTCCCCTTACGTTTTCGCTCACCGCTCTGACTTCGCTGCTGCTGCTCAACTACGTGGCCAAGCAGTTCGGTAATTTGGTGGGCAAGGGGATTCCGTGGACAGCGATCGCGGAGTTCTTCCTTCTTTCGATTCCGTTCACCGTCGCGCTGACGCTCCCCATGGCGGTGCTGGTGGCCACGCTGCACGCATTCAGCAGGCTTGCCGCGGAGAACGAGGTGACGGCGCTCAAGGCCAGCGGCATCAGTCTGCAGCGGTTGATGCGTCCGGTGCTCTGGGCGGCCGCGGGAGTCACCGTGTTCATGGTGATCTTCAACGACCAGATCCTTCCGCGCTCGAATCACGAGTTGGCCGTTCTCCAGACGGACATCGCCCAGACGAAGCCTACGTTCGCGCTACGGGAGCAGGTCATCAACGAGGTGAGCCCAGGGAAGCTGTTTCTTCGAGCCAATCGAATCGACGAAGGCTCGAACATGATGCGCGTGGTCACCATTTACGATCTGAGCGACCCCACGCGCCGGCGCACTATATACGCCGATAGCGGGAACATCGTACTTGCGAGAAATCGCAGCGACCTGCTCATGACGCTATACCACGGGACCATGCAAGACGTGCCAACGGCAGACCCGTCGCAGCTTCAGAGGCTCTTCTTCAACACCGATCTCGTTACGGTGAAGGGGGTCGCCAACCAGTTCCAGCAATCGCAGAACGGGCAGAGCAAGGGAAACCGTGAGATGTCAGTCTGCGAGATGCAGCGCGAGGTACAGAAGGGACGGACGGACTATGCTGCCTCCCGGAAGGAGTTTCTTCATACCCTGGCGGTGGCTCAGAAGCGCGGCATCAAGCTCGACCCGCAGGTTTACACCACGAACACCGACCTGCCGAGTCGCATAACATTGGGCGGTGCGTATTGCTCAGTCCTGCACGCACTCGGCGTCCGTGCTCTCGGGGCGCAGCAACCCATTCGTCAGCCTGTCCAAGCTCCTGTGGCGGGACGGATCACCGCTGCGCCGCCCCTACCTGTCCCTCCAAGTGCTGGAATCACGAGCAGCGCCGACGCCTATGTCACACCCAGCAGCATCGAGGTGTCACGAATCCGCATGGCTGACGCGCGGATCTTTATCAACAGCTACGAGATCGAGATTCACAAGAAGTTTGCGCTGGCGGTGGCGTGCTTTGTCTTCGTGCTGTTGGGCGCGCCGATCGCTCTCAGATTTCCGCGCGGCGGCGTGGGGATGACTATTGGCGTCAGTCTGGCGGTCTTCGCCCTGTACTACATCGGGCTCACGGCGGGTGCGACGGTGGCGTCCAACGGGATTCTGCCAGCCGCGGTAGCGATGTGGGCCGCCAACGTCATCTTCGGAATAGTGGGGATCGTGCTGATTGCACGGATGGGGTTGAAAGGCGGGAGTGCGCGCGGTGGGGGAGATGCCGGGGAGGTGCTGTACAACGTGCGCGAGTGGGCGGTACGAAAGCTACGAGTGGTACATATCCTTCCTGAGCGCCGAGCCGACGCATGAGGTTGAGCCAGGTCCTTCAGCCGCTGGACAGATACGTGTTCAGCGAGTTTTGGCGCATATTCGTCGCTTTCGCGCTGGGCTTTCCCATCCTGGTGATCATCATCGATATCACCGACAACCTCAACACTTACCTGGATCGGAAGTTACCGGCGTCGCAGATAGCGATGAGTTATCTGTACTGGCTGCCCGACTCGATGTTCCTGATCTTGCCGGCGGCGGTACTCTTCGCGACAGTGTTCTCCATCGGCGCGTTGACGCGTCACTCCGAGATCACGGCGGCCAAGGCGTCGGGGATATCGTTCTACAGAATCATCGTGCCCGTTTTTGTGGGAGCTTTGTTCGCCACGGGCCTTGGCCTGGCGCTCGGCGAAATCGCACCGCACACGAATAAACGGCGGCTACAGCTTTTGGAAGCGCAGAAGTTCGCGAAGACCAGCGATCGCTACAACTTTGCGTACGCGGGCGAAAGCGGCAGGGTGTACAAGATTGCCGGCCTGCATGTGCAGGATCGGGCGGCAAACGATGTACAGATCGAGCGCCGTGGGCGCGGATCGGACTATCCTTCCTACATTGCCTCGTCGCCCAACGCGCGGTACGACGCCACGC
>JBBSHV010000149.1:0-6826 GCA_038232435.1 Gemmatimonadales bacterium
TCAAAAACATCGATATCGCATTCCGGAGCGTCGCAGACGCCACAGGCGATGCGCGATCTCTTCGCCGCGGTGACGACGTACAACATCGATTACGACGTCGATCTGGCGGATACTCTCACGGCGCGCGACGCGGGCGATGCGGATGTTCACGTGACTGATCTGGCGCGTTGCCGAGCCAACATACGCGAAGCTGTCGCATCGGTGCGGGAGGCGGCGCCAGGGTCGCTCACAGTCATCATGGGTGGTGACCATTCCATCACGGCGCCATCAGTGGAGGCGATTCGCGAGAGCGTAAAGGGATCGATTGGATTGATTCAACTGGACGCTCATATGGATCTGCGCAATCTGGAAGATGGTGGGCCGAGCAACGGAACACCGGTTCGCCAACTGATCGAGGGCGGTACGATTGACGGGCGAAACGTGGCGCAGATCGGATTGCACGCGTTTGCGAATGCGCGCGCGTATCGTGAGTTTGCGCGGTCGGCGGGGATAACGCAGATGACAGCGCGCGATGTTGCGCACACGCCAATTGACGCGCTGATCGACCGTGCACTTGGCGCTGCGTGTTCGGGAACCGAGGCCGTCTACGTTACGGTGGACATGGATGTGCTGGATCAGGCATTCGCGCCGGGAGCGCCGGCGATGGTTCCGGCGGGGATGACGACGTGGCAGCTATTCGAGGCGCTGTTGCTGCTGGGGAACGATGCGCGAGTCTGCGCCATAGACTTTGTGGAAGTGGACGCCGCTCAAGATCCTCGGCGAGCGACGGTGCGTGCGGCGGTATATGGGATGTTGACGTTTCTGACAGGGGTCGCGATGCGGGGGAGCGAGGGTTGAGCGGAGCGGTTGACACGGTTTCCATAGACGGATGTTCGCTCACGCCTGCGAGCGTCATTGCGGTGGCGCGGTGTGGAGCGCGCGTTGAAGTGGCGAACGTCGCCGTCGGCCGCATGGTCGCGTCCAACGCTGTCGTGACCGAGATCGTGCAGCGTAATGAGGTGGTGTACGGTGTGACCACGGGTTTCGGCAAGCTGTCCGACATCGCGATTCCGCCGCACAGACTGGCCGAGCTGCAGGTGAATCTGATTCGGTCGCACGCCGCGGGAGTGGGACCACTGTTGAGTGAGGCGGAAGTGCGCGCGATGATGTTGCTGCGCGCGAACGTGATCGCAAAGGGATTTTCGGGAGCGCGGCCCGAGCTGGCGCGGTTGCTGGCGGCAATGCTGAACGCCGGCCTGTATCCGCCGGTACCGGAGCAGGGGAGCGTGGGAGCCAGTGGTGATCTCGCGCCGCTGGCGCATCTCGCGTTGTCGCTCATTGGTGAAGGTGTGTTGTTCCAGGGTGACCGTGTCGGGCCGGCGGCGGAGATGTTGCGGCAGAACGGTCTGGAGCCGGTCGTGCTCGGACCCAAGGAAGGGATCACGCTCATCAACGGCACGCAAGCACATACCGCGATAGCGGCGTTGCTGCTGCACGACGCACGTGCGCTGTGGCGCGCGGCGCACGCGGCGGCGGCGATGTCGCTGGAGGCGTTGCGGGGAACGCCGGTGGCATTCGACGCGCGCATCCAGGCCGCTCGCGGGCAGATCGGCCAGATCGAGTCAGCACGGGTGATGCGCGAGTTACTGGCGGACAGCGAAATTCGCGAATCGCACCGCGTCGACGATCGCCGAGTGCAGGACGCTTATGGACTGCGCTGCGTGCCGCAAGTATACGGACCGGTGCTCGACGCGCTCGACTGGATCGAAGGAATGGTGGCGCGCGAGCTAAACGCGGCTACTGACAACCCGCTCGTCTTCGAGGATGGAGCGATACTGAGCGGCGGCAACTTCCACGGACAGGCTGTAGCGATGGCGTTGGACTTTCTGGCGATCGCGGTGACCAATCTAGCCGTGATGAGCGAGCGACGCACGGATCGACTGGTGCATCCAGATCTGAACGAAGGATTGCCACCGTTCCTTTCGCCCGATGCGGGAACCAACTCCGGCTTCATGATGGCGCAGGTCAGCGCGGCATCAATAACAAGTGAGTGCAAGGTGCTGTCGCATCCGTCCAGCGTGGACACAATCCCCACTGATGGCAGCAAGGAGGATGTGGTACCGATGTCGATGGGCGCGGCGTGGAAGGCTCGGCGCATTGTCAACAACGTTCGGTACGTGATCGCGATCGAGCTCATGTGTGGGGCGCAGGGCATCGACTTTCGCGCTCCGCTCAAACCGGGTGTCGGAGTATTGTGCGCGCACCGGATTGTTCGTGCTGTAGTGCCAAAGCTGGAGCGCGACCGCGTGTTGAGTGGCGACATCGAAGCGATCACGGCGGAGATAGCGGCAGGCCGCTTTGACGAGTGCTTTGACGGAAGTGTTGATCGTGAGGAGAGGTCATGACGCCGGGTGCGCGTCCGGTTCGTGCGCCGCGTGGGCGCGAGATATCGTGCAAGGGGTGGCAGCAGGAAGCCGCGCTCCGCATGCTAATGAACAACCTGGACCCTGATGTGGCGGAGCGGCCGGACGATCTCGTCGTGTACGGTGGCACGGGTAAGGCTGCGCGTGACTGGCGTTCGTTCGACGCAATCGTACGTGAGCTGCGCGAGCTGGAAGACGACGAGACGTTGCTGGTGCAGAGCGGCAAGCCGGTGGGCGTGCTGCGGACGCACAGGTATGCGCCACGAGTACTCATTGCCAACAGCAATCTTGTGGGACGCTGGGCAACGTGGGAGAAGTTTCGCGAGCTCGAGCGTGCGGGGCTGATGATGTACGGCCAGATGACAGCGGGGTCGTGGATCTACATCGGCTCGCAGGGGATAGTGCAGGGGACGTACGAGACGTTCGGCGCTGTGGGTCGCAAGCATTTCGGTGGCACGTTGGCCGGCAAGTTAATAGTTACCGCCGGCCTCGGCGGGATGGGCGGAGCGCAGCCATTGGCGGCCACCATGAATGGCGCCACGTTGCTCGGAATCGAAGTGGCCGAGTGGCGCATCGACAAGCGCATCGAGACCGGATACCTGGACCGGAAGACGCACGACCTGGATGAGGCGTTGCGTTGGCTGGACGAAGCTCGCGCGGCGAAGCAGCCGCTGTCCGTCGGACTGGTCGGTAATGCGGCGGATGTTGTGCCGGAGCTTGCGCGCCGCGGAATTGTTCCCGACGTGCTCACGGATCAGACCAGCGCGCACGACATGCTCAACGGGTATATCCCGGCGGGGATGACGTTGGCCGAGGCCGATGATTTACGCGCGCGCGATCCAGACCAATACGTGCGTCGCTCGACGGCGAGCGCGGTAAGACATGTAGGCGCCATGCTGGAGTTACAGCGGCAGGGCGCGATAACGTTCGATTACGGAAACAATCTTCGTACTGTTGCGTACGACGCGGGACTGGCGCACGCGTTTGACTTTCCCGGCTTCGTGCCGGAATACATCCGGCCGCTGTTCAGCGAGGGGAAGGGGCCGTTCCGGTGGGTTGCGTTGTCCGGCGATGTCGCGGACATCGCGCGTACCGATGAACTCGTGCTCCAGCTATTTCCAAACGACGAACATCTCAAGCGGTGGATAACGCTGGCACGGGAGAGAATCCATTTTCAGGGTTTGCCTGCGCGCATCTGCTGGCTTGGGCAGGGCGACCGCGCGAAGTTCGGTGTTGCACTGAACGATCTCGTTGCTAACGGTGAGATAAGCGCGCCAATCGCTATTGGGAGAGATCATCTGGATACCGGGAGCGTGGCGTCGCCGTTTCGTGAAACTGAGGCGATGCTGGACGGCTCGGACGCGGTTGCCGACTGGCCGATTCTCAACGCGCTCGTGAACACGGCAAGCGGTGCGAGCTGGGTCTCATTTCATCACGGAGGCGGTGTCGGGATCGGCAACTCGCTGCATGCGGGGCAGGTGGTAGTAGCGGACGGAACTCCGGAGATGCGGGAGCGAATAGAACGCGTGCTCACGAACGATCCGGCGACGGGAGTGCTGCGCCATGCGGACGCCGGTTACGACATTGCACGCGCAGCCGCGGAGCGTCACGGTATCAAGATCCCCATTGCTCGCTGATCCCCTAATGCGAGAGACAGAGCAAGAGACAGAGGGTAAGGCAGATTGTGGCAAGCTCTTCATCGGCGCACGTCAGGTTGTGACATGTGCGGGGCCCGCGCGTGCTCGGCGCGGTGGCGAGATGAACGACATCGGAATACGTGTGGATGCCTGCGTCGCGGTGCATAACGGTAAGATCGTCGCGGTCGGTACCGAGTCGGAGCTTGCGGCCGATTTTGCAGATAGTGAGCGGGTCGACTGCGCCGGCGGCGTGCTCACCCCGGGGTTAATAGATTCACACACGCACGCGGTATTTGCGCGCCCCCGATACGAAGAACAGGAGATGCGCGCGGCGGGCGTGGGATACATGGAGATCGCGCGGCGCGGGGGCGGAATACATTCCTCCGTGCGTGATGTACGCGCAATCGGAGAGGACGAGTTGTTGGCGCTCACGCGCGAGCGACTGGCGCGTCTTGCATCCTACGGCACGACTACGATAGAGATAAAGTCTGGCTATGGGCTCAGCGTCGAAGACGAGCTCAAGTCTCTGCGCGTGGTTGCGCGGCTGCAACTCGAGACCAATCTCCGTCTGGTCCCGACGTGGCTCGGTGCACATGAGATCCCGCTCGAGTACCGAGAGCGCTCCAACGGCCGCGCGGCTTACGTCGACCTTCTTATCAATGAGATGTTGCCGCGCGTGGTATCCGGCGGGCTTGCACGGTTTGCGGATGTCTTCTGCGAGCCCGGTGTCTTCACGGTTGGTGAAACGCGCGCGATTCTGCAAGCTTCTGCTGCCGCCGGGCTGGCCACCAAGCTGCACGCCGATGAGCTGGAGCCCTGCGGTGGCGCCGAGCTCGCCGCGTCACTGGGCGCAACATCGGCCGATCATCTTGCCGCGATATCTCGCGAGGGCATTGGCGCACTCGCGGCCTCGAAAACGGTGGCAACGCTAATGCCTGGAACGATGTTCTTCCTGGGGAGGGGGACGCAGGCACCCGCGCGTGATCTCATCGCGAGTGGTGCGGCTGTGGCGCTGGCAACGGACTTCAATCCCGGTACGTCGCCCACGGTGAACTTCCCACTCATCATGACTCTTGGAGTGAGTCAACTACGCATGTCTGTTGCGGAAGTGATACTCGCGACAACAGTCAACGGCGCAGCGGCGCTCGGCCTTGCTGACGCAACGGGGCAGATCGCACGCGGCTTTGCCGCCGATCTCGCGTTGTGGGATTGCGCTGATGTGCGCGAGATCCCGTACTGGTACGGCGACCGGCGGTGTGTGGCGACCTGGGCGGGCGGTCAGCAGGTCCGTATCTGATCGCCCGCCGGTCGCTATCCGAAAAGCGTTATCCGAGGATATTTCCGAGGAGGCCGCCCAACATCCCGCCGCCGGAGCTTGTCTGCGACTGCGCTGTCTGATGCGCCTGCTGCAGAACGTCGGCGAGGCCACCGGACTGCTGGGTGCCCTGCGGTTGGTCCTGGTGCCGGCGGGCCATCACGCCGATGACGATTGGCGCGAGGTACATCAGAACCTTGCCTGCCTGGTGCATGTCGAGCCCAGACGCCTTGGCTACATGGTCCTGAACCTGGTCCTGGTGCGGCCCCAGGATCCTGGATAGGATGCCGCCGTCACTTGATGTGGATTGAGCGGTCGGCTCGGGCGCGGACGGCGGCATGGCGGTGCTGGTCACCACGCCCTGGATCTGCTCAGCGCCAGTGCCGGTCTGCGCATGCTGGGCCATGCCACCGAAAAGGGCCGGCAGAGCGGCGCTGACGGCGCGTGCGGTGGTGCTCTGGTCGGCACCAAGCTGGTTGCCAAGCTGGCTGACCGTGCCCTGACCGAGGCTCTGCGTGACAAGATCGAAAATTCCGCTCATATTTGGTCTCCAATGGGTTTGTGCTGGACGGAAAGGGAAGATGCAGGCCAACGGCGCCGGATCGTGTGGAGTTGGCGTGAGATTGAACGGCGAGCGCGGCAACGATCACGCGACTGGGTGTGCGCTGTTGTCGTGATCCTCCTGGTGATAGGGGCACTTCCGGTAGCGGTTGCAGCCCAGAGCCCGTGGGAACTGCTGGCAAACCAGAGCGTGGTTCTGAAGAAGACCTGCATTGGCGCCGAGGGAGTGGCGGAGACATCCGCGGGCGTGACGGCGTGGATCAAGGACACATATGTGTCGGCGCAGAAACTCCCAGGCGGCGGGGAGTTCACCATCGCCAAGGGCGAGCTACTCGTCGACTGCGGCGCGAACAAATGGAAGATGATCCGGCTTGTTGCGTACAACGGCTCAGGTGACGCCGTCTTTGACGATGCCAGGCCGAGCAGCGCATTTGAGCCCGTGGTGGCGGGATCCGTTACCGCCGACTTTACCGTGGCGGCGTGCAGCATGGCGCAGATGAAGCGGCAGTGGCCGGCGCCGAGCGCACCGTAGTTCTGTTAGGGAGAGGTAGCGCCCGGACGCTCTATACTATAACTATGCGCGCGATACCGTCTCCCCGATACGAAACACATCGGGCTCATCCTCCAGCTTCGCGGCAGCGAGCGCCTCGACGAAGACTATATCGCCCATCACGGCCGCATCGCTGTCGGTTGCTGCCTCCAGTTCGAGCGACACGCGTGGCGGACTGCCGAATTCGTGGGCGAGCCGCCATCCTCGGATACTTTGCTCGTCGCGCAGGAGCGCGAGCCCTTGGAGCACACCGATGAGCTCCGCTTCGGTGAGATCACGAGTGGCTTGGAAGCGGACGAAGAAAGTTGTCATCGGAGTGCCGGTGGGATAATCACTTCGGGTTGGTAGCAGAACGTGTACA
>JBBSHV010000150.1:0-6820 GCA_038232435.1 Gemmatimonadales bacterium
CATTGGACGCGAGCGCACCGAAAGCACAGCGTCGCATGCCGCGTTCGCGGCCGAAAGCGTTGTCGTGTAAGGGACCCGATGCTCGATCGCGGCCTGGCGCATCGAATAGTCGTCCGTCTGCGCGCGCTTGCCAAGTGGCGTGTTGATCAGCAGCTGAATGTCGCCGTTCACAATGAGATCGATTGCGTGCGGTCGCCCTTCGTGCACCTTGAAAACACGTTTGGCCGACACGCCAAGATTGCGCAGGTGCCGCGCGGTGCCCTCGGTGGCATAGATGCGAAAACCGAGCTCATGAAAACGCCGTACGATGCGCGTGACGCTCGTCTTGTCGGAATCGTTCACCGACACGAAGATCGCGCCGCTCATCGGGATCCCGTTGTCAGCGGCAAGCTGCGCCTTGTAGAACGCGCTGCCGAAGGAGTCCGCCAGCCCCATGACTTCGCCTGTGGAACGCATCTCCGGCCCCAGAATGGGGTCGAACTCGCGGAACTTGTTGAACGGAAAGACCGCCTCTTTCACCGCGACGTACGGAGCGATGATTTCCTCGGTGAAGCCGATGTCGGCCAGCGTCTCACCCGCCATCACGCGAGCCGCGACGGCGGCGAGTGGAACCCCGATGGTCTTGGACACGAACGGCACCGTACGGCTGCCGCGCGGATTCACCTCGAGCACGTACACGACCCCGTTCTTGATCGCGTACTGCACGTTGATGAGCCCGACGACGCCGAGCGCTTCCGCCAGCGCAACAGTGTGGGCGCGCATCGTGGCAAGCTCGTGCTCGCCGATCAGGTACGGAGGCAGCACGCAGGCCGAATCGCCGGAATGAATACCCGCGTCCTCGATGTGTTGCATTATGCCACCCATGACGACCTGGTGGCCGTCGGAGACCGCGTCCACGTCGGCCTCAAAGGCATCTTCCAGAAACTGGTCGATGAGCACCGGGCGATCTTCAGACACGCGAGCGGCGCGCTCGAAGTAGTCGCACAATGAAGATTCGTCGTACACGATTTCCATGGCGCGGCCACCCAACACGTACGACGGCCGCACGAGCACGGGATATCCGATCCGAGTTGCGGCGACTACCGCGGCATCGATGCTGGTGGCGATTCCGTTATCCGGCTGGCGGATCCCGAGCCGGCGCGCGATGGCATCAAAGCGCTCCCGGTCCTCGGCCACGTCGATAGCGTCTGGCGATGTACCCAGAATCGGGACGCCCGCGAGCTCAAGCCCGCGAGTGAGTTTCAACGGAGTCTGACCGCCCAACTGGACTATCACTCCGAGAGGCTGCTCGCGATCAATGATCTCGAGCACATGCTCAAGGGTGAGCGGCTCGAAGTACAGCTTGTCGGAGATATCGAAATCGGTGGAGACGGTCTCCGGGTTCGAGTTGATCATGATCGTTTCGAATCCTTGCTCGCGCAGCGCAAGCGACGCCCGCACGCAGCAGTAATCGAACTCCACTCCCTGCCCGATCCTGTTCGGGCCGCTGCCAAGGATCACTATCGACTTGCGGCCGCTACGTGGCGCCTCGCTTTCCTCGTCGTACGAGCTGTACAGATATGGCGTGGCCGACGGGAATTCTCCCGCGCACGTGTCCACCATCTTGTACGCGGGCCGTACATCCAGAGCCCAACGTCGCGCGCGCATCTCGCCTTCAGATTCACCGCGCAGGTCGCCGAGTTGTTTGTCGGAAAATCCCATGCGCTTGGCGCGCAGCATTTCAGGCCGCGTGATCTCGGGAACCGCCATCCAGCGCCGCTCCTCCTGCACCAGCTCGCGCATCTGCTCCAGGAACCAGGGGTCGAGAAACGTCAGCTCGTAAAGCTCAGGCACCGTCATGCCGCCGAGCAGGGCGCGCTTCACCTGAAAGATTCGCTCAGGCGTGGGTTGCCGCAGCGCAGCGCGCAACGTCTCGACGCTGTCGTCCGCGAGTCTGTCGTCTCCCAGGCGCTGGCCAATCTCCCAGCCTGAGCGGCCGATTTCAAGTGCGCGCAGCCCTTTCTGAAAGGCTTCCTTGAAGGTGCGGCCGATGGCCATGGATTCGCCAACCGACTTCATCTGCGTCGTGAGACCGGCGTCGGCGCCTGAGAACTTCTCGAACGCGAAGCGCGGACACTTGACCACTACATAATCGAGTACCGGTTCGAATGACGCCGGTGTGGTTCGCGTGATGTCGTTCGGGATCTCATCCAGACGGTAGCCCACGGCGAGCTTGGCTCCGATCCGCGCGATTGGAAATCCAGTCGCCTTTGATGCGAGCGCTGACGAGCGCGAAACGCGCGGGTTCATCTCGATGACGATCATGTCGCCGTCGACGGGACTCACGGCAAACTGGATGTTGCAGCCGCCCGCCGCGACACCTATCTCACGAATCACCGCGACAGCCGCGTCGCGCATCTTCTGGTATTCGCGATCGGTGAGCGTCATGGCCGGCGCGACAGTGATCGAGTCGCCGGTATGCACGCCCATCGGGTCGATGTTCTCGATGGAGCAGACGATCACGACGTTGTCCGCGGAGTCGCGCATCACTTCCAGCTCGAACTCCTTCCAACCGATGAGGCTGCGCTCTATGAGCACCTGACTCATGGGCGAGAGGTCCAGTCCCCGGCGCACGATGCTCTCGTACTCATCGCGGTTGTACGCGATGCCGCCGCCGCTGCCACCGAGCGTGAACGCCGGGCGAATAATGGCTGGGAAACCAACAATGTCGACAAGCGCGAGCGCTTCATCAAAGGTCGTCGCGGTGCCGCCTGGAGCGACGCGCAACCCGATGCGTCGCATGGCCTGGTTGAACAGCGCGCGATCCTCGGCCGTGCTGATTGCTCGCTCGTCGGCGCCGATCAGCTCGACGCCGTACTTCTCCAGGACGCCGTTCTGACTCAGCGCCATGGCGACGTTGAGCGCGGTCTGTCCTCCCATCGTTGGCAGGAGAGCGTCCGGGCGTTCCTTGGCAATGACGAGCTCGACGAACTCCGGCGTCACTGGCTCGATGTACGTGGCGTCGGCGAACTCCGGGTCGGTCATGATCGTCGCCGGGTTCGAGTTGATGAGCATCACCTCGTACCCTTCTTCCTTGAGCGCCTTAATGGCCTGTGTACCGGAATAGTCGAACTCGGCGCCCTGCCCGATCACGATCGGGCCGGAGCCAATCACGAGTATTCGTTTGATGTCAGTGCGTTTGGGCATTTCGACGTTCAAAGATACAAAAAGGGGGCGACCCCGACCGACGAGTCGCCCCGATTGTAAAACCGAAATCCGACGCTAGCCGGTCAGACAACAGCGACCTGAGCACGGGGGGCGCGTACGACCTTGCCGGCCGACAGGCAGCTGGTGCAGACCTTTACCTTGATGATCTTGTCGCCCATGACAATGCGAGCGACCTGAAGGTTGGGCTTCCAGGTGCGGCGCGTCTTGTTATTCGCGTGCGAGACGTTGTTACCGAATGCGACACCCTTACCGCATGCGTAGCAGATATTGCGCTCGATCCCGCGAGTGCGCTTCTCAGCGAGTTGGCTCTTCATGATGGTCACTCCGCAACCAGCTCAATGCGCGCCATCTCAGCACCGTCACCCTTGCGGTGGCCGGTCTTGAGGATGCGGGTGTAGCCGCCCTGCCGCGTGGCAAACTTGGGGGCGACTTCCTGGAACAGCTTGTCGTTCACCTTGCGCTGCTGCACGTGGCGCGCGGCGAGACGACGCGAGTGCAGCGTCCCTTCCTTGGCTTTCGTGATCAGCTTCTCGACGAACGGGCGCAGCTCCTTGGCCTTGGCTTCGGTCGTCTCGATCGCACCGTGCTGGATCAGTGACTGAGCCAGGTTCCGGAGCAACGCGAGCCGCTGCTCGGGCGTGCGGCGCAGTTGCCGGCCCACTTTTCTATGACGCATGAAAATTTCTCTCTCCTATTCGTATGGCGCGGCTTCAGCCGCGCCTTGGTCGCGCTCGTGCAGCGCGGCTGAAGCCGCGCCCTGCTGCTATAAAACCGCGCCTACAACGTGTGGCGCGGTTGAAACCGCGCCCTACTCGTCGTCGTCGCCTACGGCTGCTTCGGCGAGGGCGGCGCGGTTGGGTGGCGTACCGCGATCGGTAATACGCACGCCATCGTCGGACTGCTCGAATTTCATGCCGAAGTTCAGATTCTCACGCTCGAGCAGCTCAGCGATTTCGTTGAGCGACTTCTTGCCGAAATTCTTCACGTCGAGGATCTGGTCCTCGCTGCGCTTTACAAGATCGCCCAGCGTGCGAATGTCACTGTTCTTGAGCGAATTTACGGAACGAACCGACAATTCCAGATCTTCAATTGGCGTCGAGAATAGCTGGGAGAGACGGGCCGCGTCGTTTCCGCTGAGGTCGCTGCCAGGAACGATGGGAGCGGACGTGTGCGAGCCAAAGCTGGTGAAGTACTGGAAGTGCGTCTGCGCCAACGCGGCCGCATAGCTTACCGCCTCTTCCGGCGACAGCGTGCCGTCTGTCTCGACGGTGAGGGTCAGGCGATCATAATCGGTGCGCTGGCCAACACGCGTCGCATCGACGCTGAAGTTGGCGCGGCGGACCGGGTTGTAGATCGAATCGATACGCACGAGGTCAACCGGAAGATTACGATCGATCACGTGCTGATCCGCCTCGACGTAGCCGCGGCCGTGGTTCACGTACAGCTCGAAGCTGATATCGCGATCGTCCTGGAGCGTAAAGAGGTGATGCTCGGGATCGAGCACCGTTAGCCCCGCCTGCCCCTGGATGTCGCCGGCCGTAATGTCGGCCGGTCCCTTTTTGGTGATGCGCACGACGGTCCCTTCGATATTGTCGTCGAGCTGCGTCGTGAGCCCCTTCAGGTTTCCGATGATCTGATGCACGTCTTCAACGACACCGGGGACCGTCTGATGCTCGTGTACAACGCCGTCGATGCGGAATCCCCACACGGCAGAGCCGCGCAGTGAGGATAGCAGCATTCGGCGCATAGCGTTACCGAGGGTGTGGCCGAATCCGCGCTCGAGCGGCTGAAGCCGGAACTCGGCGACATTCGGATTGTCCTCGCGCTTGGTTGATTCTACGAGCTGCGGGCGAACAAGCCCGCGGAGGTCTATTGCGTTAGCCATTGTATGATCACTGTTCACGTCCTACCTCGCCCCTAACGCGCGGTAGGCCCGTAACGGAGGTTAGGGCTCCGATGATATCGCGCGTCCATACGTGGGCCGAAACCCGCCGCGTGGACGCGCCTGATTGCTGAATCCTGCTGCGCCGACGTGGGGAGGGGCGCGGCGGGCGCGGCTGAAGCCGCGCCCTACCAACCGCCGACCCTACCAACGCGGGTTTGCGATCGTTACTTCGAATACAACTCCACGACCAACTGCTCCTGCGCGGCGATCGGAATGTTTGGACGCGTGGGGCGCTCGAGCATGCGGCCGCTGAACGACTCCTTGTCGACGGCGATCCATGAGAGCGGCGCGCCGCGCGAAGATTGATCCATTGCGATCATGATCGACGCCTGCTCGCGTGATGCTGCGCGGACACGAATCTCCTGGCCGGGCTGAACCAGGAAGCTGGGGATGTCCACCGTCTGTCCGTTCACTTCCACATGGCGGTGCCGAACGAGCTGGCGAGCCGACTTGCGGCTGGGCGCGAAGCCCATGCGGTAGACGATGTTGTCCAGGCGGCTCTCGAGCGCGGCGAGCAGGTTATGGCCCGTGACGCCGGGGAGCGTGGTAACGCGCTCAAAGGTGTTGCGGAACTGCTTCTCGCTCACGCCGTAGATACGCTTGATCTTCTGCTTCTCACGCAACTGCTTGGAGTACTCGGAGATCTTGCGACGGCGTGCCACGCTTGCGCCATGCTGGCCGGGCGGGGTCGGGCGACGCTCGACCGGGCACTTCTCGGTGAAGCACTTGGTCCCCTTGAGGAAGAGCTTGGTCCCCTCGCGGCGGCACTGACGGCAACTTGGTCCGGTATACCGCATCGGTTAAACCCTCCGCCGCTTGGGCGGGCGGCAACCGTTGTGCGGAATCGGCGTCACATCGCGAATCGACTTGACCTGGAGCCCAGCGGTGGCGAGCGCCTGAATGGCGGACTCACGACCCGAGCCCGGCCCCTGCACGCGCACATTTACACGGCGAACGCCAGCCGAGAATGCCTCGCGCCCGGCCTGCTCACCCGCAACTGTCGCGGCAAACGGAGTGGACTTCTTGGAACCCTTGAAACCGGCCTTTCCCGACGAGCTCCACGAGATGGTGTTCCCGCGGACGTCGGTGACGGTGATAGTGGTGTTATTGAATGTCGCAGAGACGTGGGCAACGCCCTCGGCCTCGACGATCTTTTTAGCTTTCTTTGCGGTAGCCATAGGTTACTTCGTGACCTTCTTCTTGCCGGCAATGGCGCGGCGCGGCCCCTTCTTGGTGCGGGCGTTTGTGTGCGTACGCTGTCCTCGAACCGGGAGACCACGGCGATGGCGCGTACCACGATAGGAACCGATATCCATGAGACGCTTGATATTCATGGCTACCTCGGTTCTGAGCGCGCCTTCGACCTTGATGTCGCGCTCAATGGCCTGGCGGAGCTTGTTCGTGTCGGCGTCGCTGAGATCACGCACACGCTGAGATGGGCTCACACCTGTCGCCGCGAGAATACGCTGCGCAGTCTGGCGGCCAATTCCGAATATGTATGTAAGCCCGATCTCGAGCTTCTTGTCACGTGGAAGATCCACGCCGGCAATACGAGCCATCGTTAACCCTGACGCTGTTTGTGCTTGGGATTGCGGCTGCAGATAATACGGATGATCCCCTGGCGCTTGATCACCTTGCAGTGCTCGCAGATCGGCTTCACGCTGCTAC
>JBBSHV010000151.1:0-6789 GCA_038232435.1 Gemmatimonadales bacterium
AAACGTGCAGCGCGTGGTGCACCTACCGCCACGTGACCACCGCCCGTTCTACAACCAGCAGCGCTTTACGCTGAACGTGACGCGCGTGGATATGGTTGCCGCGGGTTATTCGCCGAGTGTACGCCTGTTCGAGGCAGCCGCGTGCGCCACGCCGATCATCAGCGACTTCTGGGATGGGCTGGATACTTTTTTCACTCCGGGTGAGGAGATCCTCATCGCCCGTACAGGTGACGACGTGCTCCGCTACGTACGCGAACTGGCTGACGACGAGCGGCTCGCGATTGGGGAGAGCGCGCGCGCGCGCGTGTTGGCCGAGCATACGGCCGCGCATCGGGCCGCGGAGCTGGAAGGGTACGCGTGCGGTCTGCTGGCACGCGAGCCGGTCACAGGGTGAAGGCATCAACGGGATCAGGAGAGCAATCGGCATGACAACGACCAGACTGCTGGAGCACCATGTGTCCGCCCCTTCCAAATCGCGTGAGCGCGAGATCGCGGCGTTGGGACCCTGGTTTCACAACCTGCACCTTCCGGACGGAGCACAGACAGCGCCCGCGCACCAGCTCGGTGACTTCCCGCGCTTCAAGTGGGAGCAGATTGCGTCGTGCATTCCCGCCGACCTCACCGGAATGCGTGCACTGGATATCGGTTGTAATTCGGGTTTCTATAGCTTTGAGCTGGCCAAGCGCGGCGCGCACGTTTTGGGAATTGACGTCGAGCCACTATTTCTGCGTCAGGCGGAGTGGGCCGCGCGTGAGTTCGGCCTGGAGCACGCAGTAGAGTTCGAGCTGAAGCAGGTATACGATCTCGCGCGTTCCGACGTGTCGTACGACATCGTTTTGTTCATGGGTGTCTTCTATCACCTGCGCTACCCGATGCTTGCGCTCGACATCGTTGCGCAGAAGGTCAAGCGGCTCATGGTGTTTCAGACGCTCACGACGCGTGGCGAGGAGGTATTCGCGGGCACGGGTCGCGATCGCGACATAATGGACCGGGACGATTTCAGCACACCCGGCTGGCCCAAGATGGCTTTCATTGAGCATAAATTCGCGGGCGATCCCACGAATTGGTGGGCCCCAAATCATGCTGGCGTGGAGGCAATGCTCCGCTCGAGCGGGTTGCGCGTTACCGATCGTCCCGGACACGAGATATACCTTTGCGAGCCGGACATGAATGAGCCCGCCTGGCCGCGTATTGATGGTGCGGCCGAGCTTTGCTCGGCTACGGGACGGCCGTGGATCACCGACCAAATGCAAGACTGACGCAGCGCCGGCCACGATCAGTGACAGCCGATGATAGTCTATAGAACCGGGCACGCTGAAGAGCATCCGAGACGCCGCTTGCGTGAGCTTGCGCGCGATCTGCGCGCATGGGAATCCGGCACGGCGCTGGACCTCGACATCGCACGGGACATTCTCATTGAGCTCGGAATCGTCGAGTCCGGGATCGCTGATGCACTGAGCCCGGATGTCGACACGGTATCACCGATGCTCCGCGCACTTCGCGAGGCGAGCCATGCTGTCGGTCGCGTCTTTACCGCGTCGTTGATCGGAGCGGCGCACGATGAACAGCGTGCGATGTCGAGCGCGGCGATCGAGAAACTAAATGTGCTCGCGGGAGCAGACCTCCCGGACACCATTGCGGTGGGAGCTCCGGAGGGGTACGCATACTACTCGCTCTATCCCGAGCAGTACGCCGCGGCCGCAACTGACATCGCGCGCTCGATGTCTCCGAGTGCCGTGGTTTGCATAGGCGTACGCGGCATTGGGACCAGCCTTTCCGCGGCCGTGTCAGCGATGCTCGAGCGGCATGGATGCGCGGTGCGTTCGTACACGGTACGCCCACACGGACATCCATTCGATCGCGAGATCAGTCTATCATTGGAGCTGCGGCGAGAGCTCACCTCGCAACGTGACGCGCTCTTCCTGATAATTGATGAGGGCCCCGGGCTGAGTGGCTCATCCTTCGCCAGTGTGGCGAACGCGCTCACGTCGCTCGGTATCGCCGACGTGCAGATCATCCTGATGCCAAGCTGGTTACCGGACGGCTCACGCTTCGTGTCAGACTCGGCCCGCGCGCGCTGGCAGCGGCATCGGAAAGTAGCTTCAACTTTCGAGCAGCAATTGCTGCACAATGGGCGGCTGGCAGGCGGGTTCAAAGCCGATGCCGCGCTGGTGGATCTGTCCGCGGGAGCGTGGCGCGAGTACCTAGTTCGCGATCGGGCCGCATGGCCGGTCGTGCAGCCGCAACACGAACGTCGTAAGTACTTGATGGATCGTTGCGGCCGCGCGCCGCTACTTCTCAAGTTCGCGGGGCTGGGTCGCGTAGGGCGGGCCAAGCGCGCTCGTGCGGAGCGCATTGCAGCCGCTGGCTTTGGCCCCGCGCCCGCCGATCTGCAGCATGGGTTCCTCGCGACCGAGATGCTCCGTGCACGACCGCTCTCCGCCGCCGATGTGAACGAAGCTGTCATCGCCCGTTTGGGAGATTACCTCGCGTTCGTGGCGCGCGAGTTCGCCGCGACGAATTCCAGGAGCAGCTCGAGCGCGCGCGATCAGCTTCGCGAAATGATCGAGGTGAACACTCGCGAGGCTCTGGGCGATACCGCGAGTTGCGCGATAACCAGCTTCATGCGCAGCGGCGCTGTGATCGAGGAGCGCCCCGTTGCACTCGACGGCCGCATGCTCCCGCATGAATGGTTGCGGAGCGGCGACACTCTCATCAAGACCGACGCGACCGACCACCACGACGACCACTTCTTTCCCGGAACGCAGGACATCGCCTGGGACTTGGCCGCGACCGCGGTGGAGTTCAAACTGGACGATCGGGCCGAGCATTATCTGCTGGAGCGGTATAGCGCCGCGAGTGGCGATCGGCACATCGCGGAACGCGTGCCGTTCTATCGGATAGCGTATCTGGCGCATCGAGTGGGTTACGCAACGCTCGCGAGCGAGACGCTGGATCCAAGTGACGACCAATCGTGCTGGCTCGCGATGGCGTCAGCATATCGGAATCAACTGCGCGGCGCACTCGCGCCAATATCCAATGCAGCGTGAAGAGCTACCATATCGTCTCGTCATCTTTGACGCGGATGATACATTGAGGCGCACGCTGGTTCCAGGCCAACCGTGCCCGCGCGCGGCACACGAGTGGGAGTTGATGCCGCGTGTTGCTGAGCGGCTCCGCTCCATTCCGTGGGGCACACATGGTCTGCTCCTCGGTGTTGCGTCCAATCAGGATCAGATCGCGTACGGCCACCTGAGCGAGGCGACTGCGCGCGATCTTCTGCTCGACATGATCGCCACGGCTACCGGTCACGTTCCGCCCGATGACGCCGTTCAGCTCTGTCCGCATGCACTGGAACGGCCGTGCGATTGCCGCAAACCGGCGCCCGGAATGTTGCTTAGTATCATGGATTACTACGGTGTTTCTCCGGCTGAGACACTATTCGTTGGCAACGCGCTGACAGACGAGGAGGCCGCACGAGGGGCCGGTGCGTCGTTCGCCTTGGCCGACGACTTTTTCGACTGGAGCAGGGAGCAATCGTGAGGGAGCAATTGTGATCGAAGCGTTCATGTTCTGGAATGAGCCGAACAACAAGTCGCACTGGGATATTGTCCTCGACCCGGAATGGCGCGAATTCAGCCACATGACGGCGCTCGCCGCACAACGAGTGCGTGCGCTCTGCCCCGATCTCACGCTCGTGCTTGGTGGCATATCGCCCATCGATCCTGGATTTATCACGCTGCTCAAGCGGCGCGGCCTGCTCGATCTGCTGGACGTGGTTGCGGTACACGGGTTCCCGCTCGACTGGAACCACTGGCGTCTGGATGAGTGGCCGCAGAAAATCGCGGAGATAGAAGCCGTGACCGACCTCCCGGTTTGGGTCACTGAAGTCGGTGTCTCTACATTTGGCGCCGACGAGGTGCAGACGTTCGGGCTTGAGCGCACAGCGGAACTGCTGCTGAACAGAGTCGATCGCGTGTACTGGTACAGCCTTCTCGATCTCCCGTCCGCGTGGGAGGCGACGACGCGACACAAGGAAAGCGAAGGGAGCTCGTATTACCGTCATTTTTATATGGGGATGATCCGCGAGGACGGCACTCCCAAGCCGTCGATCGATGTCTTCAACCCCGAGCTTGGAGTCTGCCAGTGGTTTCATTTCGAGGACCCACGACTTGACCTCGCCGTGGATTGGCTGCGCAAGCTCGGTGTCACTAAGGTGCGAACGGGGCTCAGTTGGGCCGACTGGCTTCGCCCCGATTCCGTTGCCTGGTTCGATCGCATGATGGATGCGCTGAGCGAGTTCGACGTCACCGCGACGCTCTGCTTCACACCCGAATCGCGCGGCAAGCAGCCGCATCACACCAGCCCACCGATCGTCCCGGAAGAGTTCTCCGACTTTGCCGCGGAGATGGTGGAGCGCTACGTCTTGCCAGACCGACGTGCACGGATCGGTATCGAAGCCGTTCCGACTGCGGTGTCGCGCTGAGATTGTACTGTCGAGCGCGCCCATGACCCGTGTCCTGCTCGTGCGCCACGCGATGTGTGATCCGGTGGGGCACCGTCTCGCCGGTCGCATGCCAGGCATCTCGCTCAATGCTGACGGACGCATGCAGGCCGAGCGGCTGGCTCGACGTTTTGCGGGGGCCAATATTGCCGCCGTGTATACCAGTCCACTGGATCGCGCGCGAGAGACCGCGGATGCAATCGCCGCGCAAGTAAATGTTGAACCGGTCGAGCTATCCGATCTGAACGAGATCGATTTCGGTTTGTGGACCGGCTACACCTTTGAGGAGCTCGCACCGCTCGCGGAATGGCAGCGCTTCAATCTCCATCGCAGCACCACGCGTGTACCGGGCGGCGAACTGATGCTTGAAGCCCAGGCGCGCGCTGTCGCGGCAGTTGAGGGCTCGAGGGCGCGTCATCCAGACGAAACCATCGTCGCAGTCTCACACTCCGACATGATCAAGGCGGTGCTCACGCACTACGCCGGTATGTCGCTCGACAACCTGCTCCGAATCGACATCGAGCCCGCATCGGTGAGCATCCTTTCGCTGACGCCATGGGGCGACAGGATAGTACGCACCAATGATATAGGAACTCTACTCTAGACCGCCGCGCAGGATGACTGCATCACCGCAATTGTCGTGGTGCTCATCAGAACACCTTCACGTTGATGTACCGCTTCGGATTCTTCTTCACATCCGCGATCAGACTGTCCAGTCTGCCGAGTACCGCGCGCGTATCGTTGTAAATACCGGGATCGTTGATCAGCTTCGCGGCCGTGCCATTGCCACTGTCCACCTTGACGACGATCTGATTCAGCGCCTGACCCGTTGAGTCGAGCGACCGGGTAAGGGAGGCAACGTTCGAGCTCGCGCTGCGCAAGTTCTTCAACGTCGAATCGATCTTGGCCGAGTCTACCGCCGAAGTTGCTCGGCGCAGTGATGTCATCGTAGCCGTCAATTGGCGCGATTGCGCCGCCGCGATCGTGGTGAGCTCCGCTACAAGCTTGTTGGTCCCCGCGAGAGTGTTGCGCAGGTCCACGATCCCGCCGCCCGCGACCAGCTCCTTGTTCAGCGCCGTGGTGATCGCATTGACAGAGCCGCTGATGGAGTCAGCCTTTGCCGTGAGCTGCGCGATGCCCGGCGGCGCCGGGCCGGTCACAACCGTGTCGCCTTCCGCATAACGCACATTACTCTGGATCGGCGTGAAGTTCACCGCCACATCGCCAAAGATCCCATTCGGGACCACCGTGGCTACGCTCTTTCGTGGAATCGGCTGCGGGTTCTGGATGCGCAGCTCGGTCAACAGCGTACCGTCCGGGCTGAACTCGACATCCGATACGTAACCGACCGATGCACCACTTATCCATACCGGCGCACCGATCTTGAGCCCCGCGCCCCACGCAAACCGCGCGTACAGCGGATACCCCTTGGACAGCCCGCCGCGGGCCAGCCAGAGCGAGCCGATCAGTGCTACAACGACGGCTACGGCGATAACTACGCCGACCAGGATATAGTCGCGTTTCTGTTTCATGCGGAAATAATGATGGTTATGCCTGAACGTAAGGAGCCAGGAGCAGCGCAATCACAGCGTCGAGCACGAGTATGGCAACTGACGTGATCACGACCGCCGACGCCGTGCTCCGTCCCACACCTTCGGCTCCCGCGTCGGCGTTGTAGCCAGCATAGGAGCAGAAGAACGAGATCGCCGCGCCGAATACCGTGGCCTTGATGAGTGAGTACACGATCTGGAAAGGCGCGAACGCCAGCCTCAACCCCGCCATAAAGTCCGACGGAAGAATGTCGGTCGCGAAGACTGACGTCGCGAAGGCCGTTCCCACGCCCACCGTGTCCGCGATGATCACCAGAATCGGCAGCATCAGGATCGCCGCCAACACACGCGGCACGATGAGATACGCTATGGGATCGTACGCCAGCGTCTCCAGCGCATCGATCTGCTCGGTCACGCGCATCGTCCCGATCTCTGCCGTTATACGAGCGCCAACTCGCCCAGTCAACACCAGCGCCGTGAGCAGCGGCCCGAGCTCGAGCACAATCGATTGGCGAGAGATGAGCCCCACGACCGAGAGCTGCACACCGCCGAAAAGCTGATACCGTGTCTGGAACGCCGTCACCGCGCCGATAAAAGCCGCGACAGTGGCGGTCAGCGGCACCGAGTCGACCCCGATGTTGCGCATCTGGCGAATGGTCTCGCTGCCGTAGGTACGCCAGTCGCTCAGCGCGCGTACGATGTCGGCCGCAAAATATCCGCGCTCGCCGACACGTC
>JBBSHV010000152.1:0-6765 GCA_038232435.1 Gemmatimonadales bacterium
GAGTATGCCGTACCCCATCTTCTCAAGACTGTGATGTGCTCGCACGAGCGCCTCGGCCGCGGGGCGCTCGAGGAATGCGCGCGCCTCCGGGTAGAGGCGTGTGCCGAGGAAGTTATTCGTGGTGGCGTAGCGGATTTCCAGGTGGATCGTGCTGTCCAGAGTCACGAGCTCGACCAGGTCCGGAGTGCGCAATCGTTTCGGTTCGATCGGCGGAGTTGCGGCGCGCGCCTCCCGCTCCAGGTCTGCTATCGGCCGCACCGGCGTGATTCGTAGCTGGTTTCCGGAGGCAGGCCCGATTGCACGGCGTGGGAACCATACCTTGCCGACGTAAAGTCCAGTGACGCTCCCGGATTGGTCAAGGGAGAAAGTGACCGGTTCGTTGTCGTACAGCGATCCCTGCGGGAATCTGAACTGCGTATCGGAAATGCCCGTGAGCGGTGACTGGAAGAACCACTCGATGAGCGCATCGAGGTGACCTTTATTCTCGAGGATGTAGAGGATGTTGTAATCCCAACCGTACTCACCAACCAGCCGGCGCAGGGCCGGCGCGGCGGGCGCTGGCTTTGAATCGGCCACGCGGATGTAGTGCCGAAAGAGCGCGACGATGGTATCACCACTCACGGTGAAGCGCGTGCCAAAGCCGATCCTGTCGTCGCGGATGAGGGTATCGCCCGACTGCCGAAGCACGGCGCGAGTGCCGCCGAGGGAAGAGCGTGCCACTAGCTGCGCCGAGGTGGCGGGGGTGTCAGTCGGCGTGGTGACATAGGTAAGCTCGAGCACGGAGCTGTCCGACACGTACCGGCCGGCTAGTCGCGTGGCTTTCACCGCGGGCACGGGATCAGTGGTTACCCAGGCCGGAATGGGACGATGCTGCCGCGCGGCGAGCATGGCGCGGAGTGCAGCTGTGGCAACACGTGAAGTAACCGTGTTCGCGGCGTCCAGCGTGGTGACGACGGCTACCCCAAGATGCTCATCCGGGAGCATCGTTGCCTGCGTGGCGAACCCATATATTGCGCCGCCGTGCTCAACCGTGCGGAGTCCGTCGAGCGTATCCACTCGGAAGCCGATGCCGTACCCTGTACGCGTTCCCCTGGGCGCGAACTGGGGGACCCACATCGCTTCAACGGTCTCCGGGCGCAGCACCCGTGCGCGCAGACCCTGCCCTCGCGCGAACATCGCGCTCATGAAGCGACACAGATCGGTGACGGTTGTGTACAGCGATCCGGCGGGCGACTCGCCGAGCTCGAAGCGTGGCGCTGGAAAGCGCCGGCCGTCGTAAGTCCACATGTAGCCTGTCGCCAGCCGAGGCTCGAGGGCGGGAGTGAGCTCGAAGGCGCTCTCGTCCATCCCGAGTGGTGCGAGGACGTGATCCGCGAGGTACGAGGGGAAGCGCTCGTGCCCCAAGCGCTGGAGGACGTAACCCACTGTCGCAATCCCGGCGTTGGAATACTTGGTGTGCGTTGCGGGCGGATAGATGAGTGTTGTGGAGTCGAGGCTCGTGACTGTTGCCCGTAGCGATGGAGAGGATGTATCGAAGTAATTCCCCACCGGCGGCTCGCGTACCAGGCCCGCGCGATGAGAAGTCAATTGGCGAAGAGTGATCGGCGCCCCGGAGGAATTGACGGGATGAGGATGAAAGCCGGGCAGGTATCGCGACACCGGTGCATCCAGATTCACTTGTCCCTTCTCCACCAGCTGCATGATGCCGACATCGGTGAAGAGCTTTGAGACCGAGCCTACGCGATACACGGTTTCGGCCGTAGCCGGGACGTGACGGACGGGGTCGGCCTCACCGAAGCCGCGCGCCCACACTATACGGTCGCCATCCACGAGCGCGATTGATAGCGCAGGGAGCTGCTTGTTGCGCATCTCCGTGGCGATGACGCGCTCGAGGAATGCAGCGGCGTCTGCGTATTTCGGGTCGGGGACGATGACGGCCGGACGCGCGCCGTTACGTACCGCGGTCGGGCCGCGACTCTGCGCGGAGGCGCGTACCGGCGATGCAAGCAGAGCCGCGGTACCGAGCAGCAGGGAAGCAGCAACTATCGCTGTAGAGCGCATTTGTCAGGTCACTCCAAAATGGCAAAACACGAAAGTCCGGAAGATCAGCAGCATCACCGGCCAGTCTTGCGTGTAGCGCGGCGGCCGGACATTATTGGTCTGGTATGCTGGAACGGTATACCATTTTTCAATGTGATACACAAGGGAGTGCCCTCAAGATGGAGCATCCGGATCGTACCCGTGGATTTGCGTGCGCGGCGAGGCAAGCCACGTTCGCGGCCGCCGTTGTCATTTCTGGCGTCTGTCTTACAGCCCTTGCCGCCCTTGCCACTCCGCTGACTGCTCAGAGCAGCACCAAGGCCCCTAAAGTCACTAATGGTACTAAGGGCACCGCTAAAGAGGCGAAGCCGGACTACTCCGTGCCCGCGGGTGCGCCATACACGGCTGAGAATGTGACCGTACCAACGGCCATGGGACACACGCTGGCCGGCACGCTGACGCTGCCCAAGGGAGCGAGCCGAGAGCATCCGGTCGGTGCAATCGTGACCGTTACGGGATCCGGGCCGCAAGACCGGGATGAGTATATCGGGCTTCCGGGTTATCGCCCTTTCCGACAATTGGCTGATTCTCTGGGGCGTCGCGGGATCGCCGTATTGCGCATGGATGACCGCGGCACCGGGGCGTCCAAGGGGACCTTCAAGGGTGCCACAAGCGCCGACTTTGCCGAGGACGCTCGCGCGGGGCTGGCCTACCTGCGAACGCGGCCTGAGATCAAGGCGAGTAGCTTGGGTGTTCTTGGTCACAGCGAGGGCGCTGTGATCGCGCCGATCGTCGCGGAAAAAGAGCCGACGTTGCGCGCGATCGTGCTGCTCGCCGGTGTCGCGCGGCCTGCCCGGAGCGCGTTGCACTTCCAGATGGACAACAATATCAAACACGACACGGCGCTGACCCAGGCAAAGCGGGACTCAGCGATCGCCGCGATTCCCACGAAGATCGATTCGATGATGGCCGCGGATCCGTGGATGAAGTTTTTCCTGACGTATGACCCCTCGGCTACCGCTCGGCGTGTGAAGACGCCGGCCGTGCTGATCCTGACGGGCGCCAACGATCAACAGGCCGACCCCAAGCAAGTGCCCGAGTGGGCAGCGGCGTTCAGGGCGGCAGGCAATCCGGACGTGACCGCCCGAGTGGTGCCAAACGTCAGCCACCTCTTTGCATACGATACCAACGGCTATCCCGGCAACTACATCAAGCTGAAGCCCCCGATAATGATGGAGCCTGAAGTCGTGGGCACGATCGTCGACTGGCTCGTGCAAAGGCTCAGCCGAAGCGCCAGCCCAGCAGGTTCCACTGATTGAAGAAGAGGCACACGGCAACGGCGGCGAGTGTGACAAGCGTGAAATGCACGCGTCGTCCGGTTCCCCAATACGATCGGCGCCACACCTGAATCGCGACGACGATCAGCAGTATCGTCAATAGCACGAAGATGACCGGCATCCCGAGCGCCACCTTCAACGCTGTCGGGATCGCACCACCAAGCGTAGCCATGTTGCTCACGAGCGCCACAGCCAAGGCGATGAAGGTGAGGAAGAACCAGGCCGCCGTCACGACGGTAAGCCAGACCGCGCGCTTCGGTTCCCTGGGCATTGCCTTGATGTCTTTTCGGCGATAGAACCACGAGGTGAACACGGTGAAAAACAGGAGCGTCGCCAGGCCGAGCAGCGTGTACCACAACGACGGCATGCCATACCACGGCACGCGCTCAGTTCCCATGAAAGGGAGTGCATCGACGGACAACCGCGTCACGTTGCCTGACGCGTCCTGGGTGAAGCCGATCCGGTAGTCACCCTCGACCTGCTGGAACAGACCGTCACCGATGGGTGCGAACTGAGCAGGCTTCTGGCCCAATCCGGTGACGAGCAATCGTGCACCCTTTGGGAGGACTGAAACGTTGATCGGCGGACTTGCCACCATGAGAGCCTTTTCGAACTTGGTGGAGCTATGGCGTGCAAAGCGATACGCGCCAGTGTACTTCTGCGCCGTCTGGGCGAAGTTTGCGGGCGCTGGCGGTATTGTCGGCGGCGGCGCGGGATAGTAACGATCGAAGAACGATTGCAGCGTCCCCTGGCGTACCGGATCCGCACCAGACCCGACGTAAGACATGAAGATGCCGACCTGTTTGTCAGGTACGAGAAACATCGCGGTATGGAAGTATTGCGTGTCACCCTCGTGTCCAATCACGCGCAAGCCGTTCATGCGCTGCTCGTAGAAGCCGAGCGCCATCCCGGGAAGCCGCGGATCGTTGGCGAACGCCCTCGAATGCATGAGCTGCGCTGTCTGGGGCGCGAGGATGCGAGTATTCCCATACTGGCCGTTCTGTAGATGCGCTATCATGAAGTGCGTCATGGCGATTGCCGACATGGATCCCGATCCAGCCGGACGGAAGCCGCCAACATACTCGAACGGCTTGGCGACGTAGATACCATTTTCACGTATGTACGCTGTCACGCCGTACGGTTTCAGATCCGCTGAAAGCGGCTCCTGGAATGTTGCGTAATGCATGTCCAGCGGATCCAGAATGTTGCGGCGAATGTAATCGTTGAATGGAACGCCGCTCACCTGCTCGACGATGAGGCCGGCTAACGCAGCGCCGTAGTTGGAGTAGGAAGACAACACTCCCGGCGGTCGCACCCGTGCCGGCATGTGCTCCTTCATTGCCGCCGCGATCGATTTTACCTGCGTGGAGCTGTCACCGATCAAGTAGCCGATGCCGCCGTCCTCGAAGCCTCCCGAGTGGGTCAGGAGGTCCCGGACCGTGACGGGTTTGTCGAACGTGCTTGGTATCTTGAAGCCCTTGAGATAGGTATTCACGTCGGCATCGAGGTTGAGCTTACCCTGCTCGACTAGCTGCATCACCGCGGTCCACGTGAACAGTTTCGAAGTGGAGCCAATGCGGAAGAGACTTGTGGCGGGATCGACCGGTATGCCTTTGGCAATGTTGGCGCTGCCATAACCCTGCGCGTACAACACGCGGCCGTCCTTGACCACCGCGATTACGGCTCCCGGAATGTGGAGCTCCTGTACTTGCGCCTTCATCACACCATCGAGGAATGCGCCAAGTGCGGCGGTGTCGTCGAGGACGGCTGCTCCGGACCTCGCCAGTACGGATGCTGGAGCGGGCTTGGTGATCGGGCCGGTGACGGTTGGCTTGCCCTCGGTGGGTGCTTGCGCGCCGCCGAGTGAAGTGCAGAGGACACAGAGCGTTGCGACGGCCGCCAACCGGCACGCGTATTTCCCGCGCCATTCTCCCATGACCGGCTCCTTGAGTTGTACGTGAAGTTGTCGGTAGTTTGATTGGTGCATACGCCGACTGAGGTATACAATAGCGGTATACCACAAAGTCGCAAGATGCTACGGGCGCGCTAGGGCGCGGCTTCAGCCGCCCTAGCGCCGGGTCGCTGTGGCGCTCTTACGGGCGATTAGCTTCGCGTCTGCGTTGGGAACACCGGGGCCCCACGCCTCCCAGCTACCACGCTCCCCGTGCTGCGTCATGATGCGCTCGAGCCTGGCGGCTGCGTTATTCCAGTTGGTCTCGACCGCCGCTTGCGCCGCGTCCGGGTCGCCCCTGGCGATGCTGTTCGCGATTGCTTCGTGCTCCCTGACGGAACTCGAGAGCTCGTCGAGGAGCACGCTGACGTACAGTCTGGAATAACGCTCGCTCTGCGGTTTGATAGCGTGGTGCAGGGTGAGGAGACGAGGGCCCGCGATGTCCTCGACGTACGTCTGATGGAACTCCACGTCCAGATCAAAGAAGCGCGCCGCATCGCCGCGCTTGCGCGACTCTGCCGCGAGTTTACGGTTCAGCTCGCGCAGCCGGGCGGCGACTTCCCTGCGTCGCGCCGGTGGCAGGGCGGCGGCCGCACGGGCCGCAAGCCCCTCGAGATGGCCGACGATGAAGTACAGCTCCTGACCGTCGGCTATGGTGAGAGGGGCGACCATGAGCCGACGCTCTCTCCCGCGTCCGTATGACGCGACGAACCCCTCCTGCTCCAGGCGGTGCAGTGCACTGCGTACCGGGGTCCGGCTCAGGCCTAGCCGGTCGGCGATGACACGCTCTGAGATGCGCGAGCCGGGTGGTAACTGTCCCCAGATGATGACTTCCCGGAGATCGTGATACGCCCGAGAGACGTTGTCCAGTTGCTCCTCGGTCTCGGCACGAGCCTCCGCACGAGCGTCAGAGTCGACGCTCTTTCTCGACTGCCGGGGAGGCTTCGCGGGAGTTGCACGGGATGGTGGCACAATGCCCTACCATAGCGCGTCTCCGAGGTTGGCGCAAGCATCGGGACTGCAGCATTGGGACTGCAGCTTGGCGCCGCCGCGGACCGTGAGGTCCGGTCTGGTCTACCGTTGTGGTATACACGTCTATAGCATATGTTGCTTTCGACTTCCGCTACGTCCCAGTTCCTTGCTCTGCCAGCAGCCAGCATCCATCTCCTCCCCGAAAGCCGTGCCAGACAATTCCCGCGATCACGTAAAGCCAGGAGAACATCACGGCCCCCTCGCCGTCACCATGGACGCTATCGCTGCGATCGACGGCGAGATCACGATCAGGCCACTGGTTTCGTTGTCGGAGTATCAGGCGTGCGTGGCTCTTCAGACCGAAGTGTGGGGGCCTGAGTACGGCGATCTCGTGCCGGCATCACTGCTGCAAGTCGCACAGCACGTTGGCGGGCTGGCGATAGGCGCTTTCACGGCGGAGGGCGA
>JBBSHV010000153.1:0-6748 GCA_038232435.1 Gemmatimonadales bacterium
CCGCACGATCGCGATTCCGCCGCCGATTTCGGTCGTGACCGTTCCGCTATCTGTTCCGTTGTCTGTCATGCCGTACAGGTTATCCGGCACTCGGCCGCGAGGCTAGTGGATACGTACTGCTTTCACTCCAGACTCTCAGCGAGTTTGGCTCCCGCTGGAGAGGTGTACTCGGCCATTATCTTTCGGCACCGGACTGATTGGAACCGTGCCCATGACTCTATCTTGCCTTCCGTCTGCCCGGCTTGCACATCTTCGACCTGGATTGCTACCCGATGTCGTCACCTTCATCTTCCAGTCCTTCAATCGGGTTCGATGAGAGCGACACGGTGTCTTCCTACGTTTCGATCTCATCAGAGTGCACCGTATGGTGCGCCAGACGGTGCGCCCGCTCACACCGAGGGACCCGATGGGATATCTTACAGTATAAGGAAAATCCCCGAACTTTCCGACGGAGTATGCGCCATGCACACAGCTGAATCCACCACCGACGAGCAGCGGAACGTTGCCGAATTCGAGGCGCGTATCGCGGCAGGCGAGACGATCGAGCCCAAGGACTGGATGCCCGACCGGTACCGCACGCAGCTCATCCGCATGATGTCGCAGCACGCCCACTCCGAGATCGTTGGAATGCTCCCGGAAGGGAACTGGATCACGCGCGCGCCCAGCCTTCGGCGCAAGATGACACTCCTCGCCAAAGTGCAGGACGAAGCGGGCCACGGTCTGTATATCTACTGCGGAACCGAGACCCTGGGCATCGAGCGGCAGGAGCTGACGGAACAGCTACTATCGGGAAAGGCCAAGTACTCCAGCATCTTCAACTACCCGACGCTCAGCTGGGCGGACATGGGCGTGATAGGATGGTTCGTGGACGGAGCGGCCATCGTCAACCAGACGGTTCTCGCCAAGGCATCGTACGGCCCGTACGCGAGAGCGATGATCCGCATCTGCAAGGAAGAAAATTTCCACAAGAAGCAGGGCTACGAGATCATCGCAACGCTGGCCCGCGGGACTCCGGCACAGCGGGCAATGGCACAGGACTCGGTCAACCGCTGGTGGTGGCCGTCACTGATGATGTTCGGCCCGAGCGACGCGAACTCTTCCAACACCGAAGAGCTCATGCGTTGGCGCGTGAAGCGGAAAACGAACGACGAGCTGCGCCAGCGCTTCATCGACCTCACCGTGCCGCAGGCGCAAGCCGTCGGACTCACCCTCCCCGACCCGGACCTCAAGCTGAACGAGGAAACGGGCCACTGGGATTTCGGCGAGATAGACTGGAACGAGTTCTGGGCAGTGGTGAAGGGCAACGGCCCGTGCAACCGCGAGCGACTCCAGGCGCGCAACGAGGCGCACGATAACGGCCGCTGGGTGCGTGAGGCAGCGACCGCGCACGCCGAGAAACACGCTCGGCCCGCGGCCTCGCCAGTCGCGGCCTGAGCGCCCGGTCTTGACCGACACCACGCAGAATAGCGGGTCCAACGGGGCTCACGGCGAGGCGGCGTGGCCGCTGTGGGAAGTGTTCGTGCAGGACGCGCAGGCCGCGCCGCACGAGCATGTCGGCAGTGTGCACGCTGTCGACCCTGAGTCGGCACTGCAGAACGCGCGCGACGTGTATTCGCGGCGCGGCAACGTCCTGAGCATGTGGGTGGTCCCCGCGGCGGCAATCACGGCGTCTCAGCCCGAGGACCGCGGCCCATTCTTCGACCCGGGCGAGGACAAGATCTATCGGCACCCGCAGTTCTATACGGTGCCGCGTGGTCTGAAGGGACTGTGAGACTGTCCACATGACGATGAACACGGTACCGGAGCTGGATGTCGCAGCGTTAGCACTTGATGACCGCACAGCGCTCTTCGAGTACCTGCTGCGAATCGGAGACGATCGGCTGGTACTGGGCCATCGGCTTTCCGAATGGTGCGGCCACGGGCCAATCCTGGAAGAAGACATCGCGCTCGGCAACATCGCCCTCGACCTTCTGGGACAGGCGACGCGCGCGCTCGAGCTGGCCGGCGAAACCGAGGGAGCCGGGCGAAACGCTGACGCGCTCGCGTATTTTCGCGAGACGGTCCAGTTCCGAAATGTTCAGCTCGTGGAGCTGCCGCGCGGAGATTTCGGCTACACCATCGCTCGGCAATTCTTCTTCGACGCGTTCAGCATATATCTGATGGACGCACTCCAGCGCAGCACGCACGCGGAGCTCGCGGCCGTCGCCGCGAAAGCGGTGAAGGAAGAGCGGTATCATCTCCGGCACAGCAGCGAGTGGATGCTCAAGCTCGGTGACGGTACCGAGGAGAGCCACGACCGAGTTCAGCGCTCGGTGAACGAGCTATGGCGCTTCACCGGTGAGCTATTCCAGGGCGATGATGTGGACGAACGCATGGGCCGCCTCGGCGTTGCTCCGCACCCGAGCGAGATCCGTCCGCTCTGGAACAACGTGGTCAACGACGTACTAACGCGTTCCGGCCTGGCGCGCCCGACGGAGGAGTTCTTCGTACGCGGAGGACGCGGAGGCCTGCACACTGAATCCCTTGGGCACATGCTGTCCGAGATGCAGATCGTGGCGCGCTCTCACCCGGGTGCGGAATGGTGATGCCATGGTGATGGCACCGGACTCTCTCCTCGACATCCTGCGCGAGGTGAAGGACCCCGAGCTCCCCGCGCTGGATGTGGTCGAGCTGGGGATCGTTCGGGAGGTGCATGCCACCGAAGATCACGTGCAGATCGACATCACACCCACGTACTCCGGCTGTCCCGCCATCAGGGCGATCGAGAACGACATCGTTGAGACGCTAACGGCGCACGGCGTGGCAAACGTGACTGTGCGCACAGTGTATTCACCCGCCTGGACGACCGATTGGTTGAGCGCTGAGGCCAAGGAAAAGTTGCGCGCGGCCGGAATCGCGCCGCCCGGGCCTGTCGAGGTCGAACCGTTGGTGATGCTGAAGCGCGCTCCCCGCGCGGTCGTCTGTCCGTACTGCGGATCGTCGGACTCGGTGGAGCGGAGCGAGTTCGGCTCCACAGCGTGCAAGTCCATTCATTACTGCAACGGCTGTCATCAACCGTTCGACCGGTTCAAGGCGCTGTAAAAAGTTGTGTAGCAGTGCGCGCCCCACTTACGCTCACCACGCGCGAAGCTGGAGGCCGACGACATCGGCGAAGTCGCCCGGATTCCGAGTCATGAGCTTGGCGCGGTGAGCTCGCTGAAACGGGCTTTTGCCTCGTGCAGCTGCCACACTTCCGGAGGTGGATCTGGATTGGCCATGTTTTAGACTACTTGGACTAGTTCGAGTAGTCAACGCGATTCCAGGTTGGAAGCAGAGGCTAGCGGAACGCATCCACGAGAGCTGCCGGTTTGACCGCGCGGAAAATGGTCGCGTGTGTGAGCTCCGGTCGCGGCTCATATGTCCACCTCAGCCCCCGCGGCGGCGCAGCCCGGAGCAGGGTTGTGAGCCGAGCTGTTCCCACCGCGGTGCTCGGCTCACGCGAGGTCGCCAGATACAGCGTACGAGGTGCCGCGTCGAAGGCGGCGAGCCGCGGCGCTGCCGAGTCCACCAGCGCCCCGGCGTTCCACCAGACGCTCGGATCGAAGGCGATGTAGTGGGTGAAGAGATCGGGCTCCTGCAGAAACGTCTCAACGACGAAGAGTCCCGCCAGCGACTCGCCCATGATTGCGCGCTCCCGCGTGGTCCGGTAGCGTCGCTCGACCTCAGGCACAAGTTCCTCGCGGAGAAACCGCCGGAAGGCGGCCGAGCCGCCGACGCGGGGTGCGATGGTACTGTCGGACTCCACCCGGGTCGGCCCCGTCAGATCGCGCCGGCGCTGGGTATTGGGCACCCCGACGACGATCAGCGGCCGGATCACACCGTGCGCGATCAGCGAATCGACAGTGTGGACGACGTGGGGGAAGTCCTCATCCAGGCCACCGTCGGGCATGTACAGCACCGGGAGCGGCTCGGCGGCCCGTCCGCGCGATGCCCGGTATTGCGTGGGCGTGTAGACATTGATTAGACGCGCCTCGCCGAGTGCCTTCGACTGAATGGTGAACGAATCGTGCGCCGGCACTGAGTCCGGTACTGAGTTCGTTGGCGTAACTTCGCGTGGCCCATGCGCGCACCCCAGCACGACGGCGACGGAGAGCAGCAGCCGCGGCGAAGCGGTTGGGATGGCGAGCACGAGCGGCATCAATTCCTCAAAGCCCATTCTACCTCAACGTGTGTGGCGCGAAGCGCTGCTGCGGAATTCTGCAAGCACGCAGTATAACATGCCAGTGCGCACCTTTGGTCTTGGCACCGGAGAGTCCACGCTGTAGATAGCAACACGGCCCTCTTCCACGTTCATCTCCCTCCCAATCAGTCGTTTGCCCATGCGGACACCCGTCGCCCTCCTTGTCCTTCTGACGTCCTCTCCTGTGCCCGGTCATGTGACTGACGTCACGCCGGTTGCGACAGTCGCGCCGTGCACGCGAGCTACGACTGCCTGCCAGCGGTGGATCAGCTTCGGCAGTGGACCCGCGCGATCCATGGTGTACGCGAGCTACTCGCTCGACACGCCCAACCCCGCCATCACGCGCGCCCTCATCATGGTCCACGGCGCCGGCCGAAACGCGGACCACTACTTCGAGACGAGTACGGCGGCTGGATTCCTCGCCGGAGCGCTCCAGAACACGATCATCATCGCGCCACGATTCGCGGCGGGGAAGGACACGCTCGCGCCGAATGAGGTGCAGTGGCCCGAGCGCGGCGATACTTGGCGATCGGGTGGCATGTCACCGACCAATCCCACAATTTCGTCATTCGATCTCGTGGACCAGATCATCGCCAAGCTCGCGGACAAGAAGACGTTCCCGAACCTCACGAAAGTCGTCGTCACGGGACATTCAGCCGGCGGCCAGTTCACAACGCGCTACGAGATGGCGAACAGGATCCACGGCACCCTCGGCGTCGCCATGAGCTACGTCGTCGCCAACCCGTCGAGCTACGCGTGGCCGGCCGCCGTCAGGCCATTACCCACGGGTGACGCTGACCCAGCGACCGCGGACAAGGAAGCGCTCGGTCCCAATGGAGAGAAGGTGCACACAGACTTCACTTACGGTCCGTTCGATACGACGAAAGCTCCGGGCTTCGACCGCTGGCCCGCGGGTCTCGAGAATCGCACTGGGTACACGGCGAGCGAGACGGACGATCAACTGAGACGGCAGCTGGTCCAACGTCCGACGACGTACCTGTTGGGCCAGGTGGACGTTCTTCCACTCGGCGGGTTCGACTCCTCACCGAGTGCGATGGCTCAGGGTCCGACCCGGCGCGCGCGCGGCGAAGCCTTCGTCAAGTACATCACCGAAACGCTCGGCGCGAAACCCACGGCGATCATCGTACCGGAGTGCGGCCACAACGACCGGTGCATCTTCACCACGGACGTCGTTTTCCGGGCCATCTTTCCGTAGTGGGAGTATGGGTTTTGCCAGACCCGATCCCGTCACCGATTGGTAGTTCGTGCTCGTCTGGTTAATCCCTGCGCTTCCAACCAGTAATAGAGTTCATCGATCCAGTGGTCGCTGCTGGTGCCCTGCTTTCGCATGCCGAAGCCGTGGCCGCCGGCGCTGAAGACGTGGACCTCGGGCTTGCCGCCGGCGGAGATGAGCGCGTTACGAAACCTGACCACCGGGTCGAGCGCCACGGGGTCATCCTGCGCCCACGCCAGAAACATGGGCGGTAGTTTCGCCGGGATGGTAGGCATTGCACCGAATGGACCACCATAGATCATCGCCGCGAAGTTCGGACGCGCCGCTGCGTCTTTCTGGAGTAGTGTTCCGCTGGTGACCATGGCTCCGGCGGAGAAGCCCATAAATCCCACCCGGTCGGGAGAGATTCCCCACTCTGCTGCGTGCTGTCGCACCACTTTGAGGGCCTGAATGCCGTCAGCGATGCCATACCGGCCTGCCGTGTCCATGTCCATGTTCGGAATGCCGTCCCCACGCTTTTCGACGATGCGGTACTTGAGCACGAACGCGGCAATGCCTCTTTGCTGCAGCCAGCGCGCAACGTCGGTGCCTTCCAGGCTGATCGCCAGCGCGACGAACGCGCCGCCCGGGGCGATGATGACGCCGGTGCCCGTGGCCCTCGAGCGCTCCGGCAGGTACGCCGTCAGCGTCGGGGTTACGACGTTGAAGATGACGGTTCCGACCGGAGTGTTCTCGATCGTCTTCTCCTTCTCGGTCCAACGCTCAGAACCGGGAGCGACACCGGGCCAAATGTTCACGACCTGCGCGACCTGGGCGACCTGGGCGTGGGCCGAGTGAGATGTGAAGACAATTCCCGCCGCGCTCAACAACATCATTCGCCGCATGTCCCCTCCAGTGTTTTTGAGCATCGTACGCGCTCTCGGATCGAGTGGTGTCGCTCGCGCATCGTGTCGCAAGCTCATGAACGACAACAGGAGCAAATGCTGCCGCCGACGACTCAAGCCAAATAAGGCATCGTGTGAACTATCGATCGCGCGGTTGCTCGGTCGTGCCTATGCGGCTGCAAGTCTCCGAACTCGCAGCCGTTTTCGTGATTGTTCCGCGTGCCAGAGATCGTACTGCATCTGCTGGTGCAGCCAACTCTCCGCCGTGGTTCGGTAACATCCGCGCTTCAGACCTCCAGCAATTCCTCGATCCGCTTTGCGATCCTCTCCGCATCCGGTAGCACCGCGGCGAGCAGAACCTGATGATACGGCAACGGTACATCTTCCACAGCCAACCGCTCCACCGGCGCA
>JBBSHV010000154.1:0-6734 GCA_038232435.1 Gemmatimonadales bacterium
ACTTTGGATGCGGCGTCGGGCGGGTCCTCGTTCCGCTCGGGGAACGTTGCGACGAGGTAACAGGTCTCGACATTTCGGAGGCCATGCTGGCCGAGGCGCGCGATAACTGCGAGCGCGCCGGAGTGGCGAACGTGCAACTTGGGCTGGCTGACGATGATGTTTCAGCCGCGGTCGGAGCATACGACCTAGTCCACTGCTACATCGTGCTTCAACACGTGCCGGTACCCCGCGGCGAGCGCATAATTCGCGCGCTTGTGAAGCGGCTCGCCCCGCGCGGCGTCGCCGTGTTACACGTGACGTACATGCACGAGGTACCGCGTAGTCGCCGGCTGCTGTACTGGGCCCGCACCCGTGTTCCCTTTGGCAACGCTCTGCTCAACCTGAGCCTTGGGCGCTCCCCGTCCGCTCCCATGATGCAGGGGAACGATTACTCGATCACGCGGCTGCTCGACTCCGTGCATCAACTTGGCTGTGGTGAGGTGCACGTGCGCTTCACGAACCACCAGGGAAATCGCGGCGTGCTACTCTTCTGCCGAAAGGAACCAACGCCCGTATTCACCTGATCTGATCAGCACCCGAACCAAGCACGTGCAGTCGCTTTCCCGCACGAATGCGATGTCACACGCGGTGGCCGGATACGCTGGGGCAACAGTTCTCCAGTGCACATTGCTGCGAGCAAGGAGGAGACATGCTCGCGGCAATCAGATCGGCAGCGGTGATTGGCATCGATGCGTACGACGTCACAGTGGAGGTTGATGCCGCGCAGGGTTTGCCACAGTGGACAATCGTCGGCCTTCCGGCGGGTGCGGTAAAAGAGAGCAGGGAACGCGTCGGAGCAGCGATCGTCAACTCGGGCTACACGCTTCCGCCGCGGCGCGTGACCGTAAATTTGGCGCCCGCCGACATGCGCAAGGAGGGCACCGCTTTCGACCTACCGATCGCACTCGGCATTCTGGTCGCAACAGGGCAGCTTGATCATGCGGTGGTCGCGAACCGCATCTTCGTCGGCGAGCTCAGCCTGGATGGCGCGTTGCGCAACATTCGCGGCGCGCTCTCGGTCGCGCGCCATGTGGGACGGTCGGGTGATGGCGTGGTGCTCGTCGTGCCACCGGCGAATCACGTCGAGACGTCCCGCGTCACCAACATCACCATCGCGGCGCCAGCGACTCTGCGAGAGTTGGTCGCGCAGTTGCGGGCCGATGGTCTCATCACCGCCCGGCCGCCTGACTGCGCCAGCGGCTCGCGCGCTTATGATGTGGATTTCGCCGATGTGGTGGGCCAGGAAAGTGCCAAGCGCGCACTCGAGGTAGCCGCCGCCGGATCGCACAACGTGCTGCTGGTCGGCCCGCCGGGTGCCGGAAAGACGATGCTGGCGCGCCGTCTCCCGACCATACTTCCTCACCTCACCGAGGAGGAGGCGCTGGAGGTGATCGCGGTCCACTCCGTAGCCGGCGTTCTCTGCACCGACACCACGCTCGGTGCGCGCCCCTTTCGCGCGCCGCACCATTCCATCTCGGGAGCGGGACTCATTGGCGGAGGAAGCACGCCGAGGCCGGGCGAGGTGAGTTTGGCGCATCACGGGGTTTTGTTCCTGGATGAAATGCTCGAGTTCTCGCGCTCGACGCTCGAAGCACTTCGCCAACCGCTGGAGGACGCCAGTGTGGTGATCGCGCGGGCGTCGATGTCGGTCAGCTTTCCGGCCCGCTTCACCCTGATTGGTGCCACGAACCCGTGCCCGTGTGGGCGCGCCGGAGAACCTGGCAAGAAGTGCGTCTGCGCTCCCAAAGACGTCGCAAAGTACGCGGCGCGCATGTCCGGTCCGCTGGCCGATCGAATCGACATGCATGTCCCGGTGGGTGCGGTCGCGCTCCGCGATCTCAGCGCACCGGGGGCGGGCGACGCGTCAGACGTCATGCGGTCCCGGGTGGATCGTGCGCGCGCCGCGCAGCGGGATCGATACCGACCCATCCTCGGCGTCGCTTGCAATGCGCACGTGCCAGGCCGCTGGCTGGACCGCCAGTCGCCCATCGATCCTGCGGCGCGAAAGATGCTGCACTCCGCCGCATCGACACTGGAGCTGTCGGCGCGCTCATACCACCGGGTAATCAAGGTCGCCCGGACCATCGCCGACCTCGCGGGCGCTGAGCCCATTGCCGCCTGCCACATGGGAGAAGCACTGCGGTACCGCGCTCCTGCCGGGCGGGGTTGGAGTGCGGCTTAGGCCACCTGGTTATAAATTGAAGCATGCATACTCCGACCCAAGAGATCGAATCGAAGATGGAGGTGCTCGCCGACCTTGAGGAGCTGGTCGCTGAGCTCATGGCCGTGCACGAGTCCAAACGGGTGCTCTGGTTTCCCACGGAGCTGCTGTCGCCGGCGCCGGGTACCGATCCGCTCCAGCACGTGGCAGCACTGCGCGAACTGGCTAGCGGCATCAGCGCTCCGGCACGCGTTGCCCTCGCGCTCAATCTGCTGACCGAGGAAGGACTGCCGCACTTTCATCGAATCCTCTCGGTGTACCTCGGCGACGATAGCCACTGGGGAACGTGGAATAATCTCTGGACCGCCGAAGAGGATCGCCACGGCGCGGTGCTGCATGACTATGCGCACGACGCGCAGATATTCGATTCGCTCGTGATCGAGAAGATGCAGTTCGACTACATCCGCGCGGGCTTCGCACCGGCGTGGGACCGCGATCCGTATCGCGTCTTCGTGTATACGTCGCTCCAGGAGCGCGCCACGCAGGTGTCGCACGCCAACACCGGCAAGCTCGCCGCGCAGTATGAGCCCACCATCGGGACGGTACTAGCCAACGTCGCCAAGGAAGAAGCGAGGCACTACACCTTTTACAGGACAGTTTTCAAGGCGGTGTTGGAGCGCGATCCGAACCAGGCGCTCGACTCAGCCGCCAAGATCATGCCGGCGATCGACATGCCGGGCGTGAGCATGCCCCATTTCCGCGAGCTCGCCGACGTGGTGCGGAGAGCCGGTATCTACGGCCCGCGCGATTACCTAGCCATTGTCGAAGAACTCATTCGCTACTGGGCTATCGACAAGATGGACGGGCTCAACGAGCTGGGCAAAAAGGCGCAGGAAAAGGTGCTTGAAGTTCCAGCGCGCCTCGTTCGCATCGCCGATGTCATCGAATCCAAGAGCAAGCGAAAGACCTTCTCGTTCGATGTCGCGTTCGCGAAAGAGTTCGCGATGGAGTAGGTCGCTCGCTGTAGCCACTGTAGCCGCTGCAGCGGTTCCGCGCTATTACCGAACCGTTTCAGCACCGGGGATCGGAACCGTTCGGCCTGACGGCGTTGCGACAAAGCGCGGACGTCGCAGGATCTCAGTCTCCTCCCGCGGCCGCAGCTGGATCCCAATCGACGGCGACACCCCAGGTGATATCGACTGCCCGCCAGTTTTTGCCGTTGTGGACGAGAAAAAGTCAGCACCGGCATCGCGCGTGGTATAGCCGAGATCGTGCAGCGAGCCGACCGTGATTCGACTCAGCGGAGCGACATTGCCGGGACCGTCGATGCTCGTCATGAGCTCCGTGCTGTAGACCGATTCGCGCCAGTGCCCCAATCTGCTTCCGGCACCGCCCACATTCTCGACCTCGACTCCACGGGTGGAGTCCGCGCCGAGGAAGCCGATATCAACGGCCGAATGGATGGCCGCGGCGCCGATGTACCGCGGGTCTCCACCGGCGGTATCCGCCAGGAGTTGGCGACGCGTACCGTCCTGCCAGATCGTGCCGATGCCGAGTACGTGTCCGAGTTCGTGCGTGATCACGTTTTCGAGCGTCCCGCGTTGCACCATCGACGCCACGTCGGCGGAATCAATGCTCACCGCTCCGACGGCGGGGAAGCCGTTACCGCGGGTGACGCAAGGTCCCGCCTCGGCCAAAATTTTCGAACGGCCGTCGATGCTGTCTTTGGCGACGGTTACAATGATCCCGGTGGTCGTCCCCACAATGGCGGGCGCGAGAGTCTCGCATGCAGCCGCGCGCAGATTTACGGCCTGCGAGGCGAGCTCCTGGGGAAGTGTCCGCTCCCAGCGCGCGGCGGCCCGTTGCGCGGCCGCCATGATGGCCGCGTCGGGCGGTCCCACGAAGCGGAGATCAAAGTGGAAAGTCCCCGGTTGTAGCGTTTGCACGCTTACGGGTGCCGTGCCGCTGACGCCATCGGCCGTGACCGTGAGCACCGCGCGACCGGGAGCGAGAGCGGCAAACCGGCCCGGCGCCTGGAAAGTCGCGACGCTCGGATCCGACGATACAAAGAGCAGGTTTGTCGCGGTCGCCCGGTTGCCCCGAACATCCAGCGTTGCGATTGTGAGCGCACCCGATACGCCGGTGGCAAGATCGAGCGTGCCGGGCGTGATCACCACCTGAGCCACGGGCAGCGACCGTACTTGCACCGACAGCTGCCCCGCCACTCCGCCAGTCGTCGCGGTGACTGTCGCCGTTCCGGGAGCGATGCCGCGCAACAATCCGTCCTGGGTAACGCTCACCACAGTTGGCCCCGTCGACACGTAAGTCACTGAGCGATCGGTGAGCGCCGCGCCGGAAGCGTCGGAGACGATGGCACCTACCGGAAGCGAGTCGCCGACGTTCAGCATCTGCGACGCAACTGCGAACTGGACCCGCGCGACAGGCACCCTCACCACGTTGAGCGTGAGTGACGCGGTAATCCCCTCGCTTTGCGCCATGACCTGTGTCGTACCCAATTGCAGCCCCATAACTGTCCCGCTCGTGCTGACGCTCGCGACGGCGGAGTCGCGCACGGTCCATGCGACGGTACGCCCGGAGAGTGTGTGGTTCTGCGCATCCTGCGTAGTCGCGGTCAGCTGGTACGCTCGTCCAAGCACGACGGAGTCAACCGTGGCGTTGAAGAGAATGCTCGCCACGCGTGCTGGAGACGGCGCAACGCTGTCGGAGCCGGAACATCCCAGCGCTAACAGCCCCGTGAGAAACGCGATCGCGGACAAATGTGCTACACTGATTTTGCGGGACATTGCGGAAGCGCTCGGGTGTTCGGGACAGGAACTCGGCTCATAGCGTAGGCGCGACCCGCGGTGGCCCGTGGCTCGCCGGCCACGAAACAGCGGGTGTGCGATCCTACCCCAAAGGACTAGCTTTCGGCATGTTCGGTTGCCTCAGGCGGCTCGGCTGCCTCTTTATACTCGCCCTCCTCGCTGGAGGTGCCTACTACTGGTGGATGGTGCGAGTAAACACCTCCGCTCCAGCGGCTGTTACGTCCGGAGTCTGGCGCTCAGTGACGCCGGCCGACGGAGCCGCTGGATCGCGCGCGGTTGATTCCTTAAGAATGACGCATGGAAAAGTTTTTGCCAACCTCACCCCCTCGGAAGCGGTCGCGTACCTGCTCCAGGAGAGCTCAAAACAGCTGCCACCGAATGCGACCGATGTCGCCGCGATGATCTCGGGCGACCAACTGCATCTGCGCGCCGTCGTCTCGCTGGGCGATCTGGGTGGCGCTCAGGTTTTCGGGCCGCTGGTCTCCATGTTGGGCGCTCGTGACACCGTCCATCTCGCTGGCACCGTCGATCTCCTGCGCCCTGGAATGGCCCAGTTTCATTTGAGCCAGGTCCAGGTCCAGAGCATACGTGCTCCCAAGCAGATGATCCCCAAGCTCGTGAGCCAGCTCCGGCGCCAGTCGCCCGAGGGAATCGCTCCCGACGCGCTCGCTCTGCCACTTCCTCCGTACATCGGCGATGTTCGCATTGCCAACGGCAAGGTCACGCTCTACAAGAACGTCCAATAATCCATGAAAGTTTTCAAGAACTTCATCGCAGGCGAGTGGGTCGAGCCATCAACGGGCGCGTACTTCGAGAACCGTAACCCCGCTGATCAGAGCGACGTCATCGGCAAGTTCCCGCTCTCCAACGCGACCGATGTCGATCGCGCGGTCGCTAGCGCAAAACGCGGCTTTGAACTGTGGAAGCGGACCCCCGCTCCGCAGCGTGGCGACATTCTGCGCAAGGTCGGCGACATCATGACCTCGCGCAAGGACGAAATCGCGGACGCGATGACGCGGGAGATGGGCAAGCCACTCACCGAGACGCGTGGCGACGTTCAGGAAGGAATTGATACGGCGTACTACGCCGCCACTGAGGGACGCCAGCTCTTCGGGCGCACGGTACCATCCGAGCTTCGCAGCAAGTGGGCGATGACCTACCGCCGTCCCATCGGGGTCGCCGGGCTCATCTGCCCGTTTAACTTCCCGATGGCAATCCCCACGTGGAAGATGTTTCCGGCGCTGGTCTGCGGCAACTCGGTGGTGTTCAAGCCGGCCGAGGAAGTGCCGCATACCGGGACCACTCTGATCGAGATCCTGCTCGAAGCTGGCATCCCGCCCGAGGTCATTCAGCTCGTTCACGGCACCGGCGAAGATGTTGGCGCGCCGCTGGTCGCCCATCCGGATGTTCCGCTCATTTCGTTCACCGGTTCCACCGCGACGGGCGCGCTTGTGGGCGAGACGTGCGGCCGGATGCACAAGCGCCTGTCGCTCGAGATGGGCGGTAAGAACGCACAAATCGTTCTGGACGATGCAGACCTCGACCTGGCGCTGGAAGGGGCGCTCTGGGGCGGTTTTGGCACCACCGGCCAGCGTTGCACCGCGACCAGCCGGCTCATCCTCCAGAAAGGAATTCACGATAACATTCTGGGCATGCTGGTCCAGCGCACCAAGGCGCTGCGGCTGGGCGACGGGCGCAAGAGTGGCACT
>JBBSHV010000155.1:0-6681 GCA_038232435.1 Gemmatimonadales bacterium
CAGGCTGACGACGAGCTGGCCAGGTCCGAGCTCGCCCGCGCCTCTGCAGAGGTTGCGCGTACACGCGCCACACTCGCCCAGATGGGAGTAAGCTCCGCGTCGGGTCTCGCGTCGGGTCTCGCGTCGGGTCTGATGGTGATACGCTCACCGCTCGCAGGCGTGGTCCTGAGCCGCGATGTTACGCCTGGTACCGTGACCGATGCTGGCGCCGCATTGGTCACTGTGAGTGATCTATCCACGCTGTGGCTTGATCTGGCCATAACCGAGCAAGCTGTATCCGCACTCAGCTCTGGAGCACGCGTGCGCTTCACCGTACCCGCGTTCCCCACGGACACTTTCCAGGCACGTGTCGTCAGCATTGGCGGAGCGCTCAATGCGGAGACGCGCACGCTCCCAGTGCGAGCAATCGTGCAGAACGCTCCATCAAAGACTGGATCCATGACTGGTAAACTTCGGGCGCAGATGTTCGCCACTGCTCGGATTGAGGGTGCCGAACGTCGTGCCAGTGTTGCCGTGCCCGAAGGCGCAGTAATGCTGCTGGATGAGAAGCCCGTCGTTTTCGTGGTGCGTGCGAGTAACGATGGAAAACCCAATGGTCCGGTCCGCTTCGAGCGACGTGAGATCGTACGCGGAGGGACGAGTGGCGGTATCGTACAGATAATCAGTGGTGTCAAAGCCGGTGAGATCGTGGTCACTGACGGCGCGTTCGCCGTGAAGTCAGAGTTCTCGCGCGCCAAAATGGCGGAGGGCTAGGTTGATGATTGAACGAATCATTGCACTTGCGCTGCGCTTCCGCGTTGCCGTCATCGGTGCCACGCTGCTGCTGATAGCGGGTGGCGTATGGGCACTCGCCAACATCAACTTCGACGCGTTCCCAGACCTCACGCCAAATCAGGTGCAGGTCATCACTGTCGCACCTGGTCTGTCACCAAACGAGGTCGAGAACCTGGTGAGCTATCCCCTCGAAACGGCGACGATGGGGCTCCCCGGGACGCATGGCGTGCGCTCCATATCGAAGGCCGGAATATCGGTCGTTACCGTCTCCTTCGACGACGATGTGGACATGTACTTTGCCAGGCAGCAGGTCACCCAACGCATGCAGGATGCTGCGTCGAGTCTTCCAGCCGGCTACATACCGACTCTCGGGCCGCCTGCAACACCGATGGGAGAGGTGTTCCAGTACCTGGTCGAATCCGACAGCGCCTCGCTCATGGACCTGAAGACGCTGCACGAGTACACGATCAAACCGATGCTACGCACGATCCCGGGCGTGGCTGATGTGAATTCGTGGGGTGGGATGGTGCAACAATTCCACGTGCACGCCGATCCGAGCAAGCTCGCGGGCTACGGTCTCACTCTGCGTGACCTTGAGACCGCGCTCGCGGCCAACAACGCCAACTTCGGCGCTGGCTATGTAGAGGACAAGGGCGAGCGATTCACGGTGCGCGGCCTGGGCCGCCTGAGCGACACCACCGACATTGGCAACGTAGTGGTGAGCACGCGTGCGGGAGGCACACCGGTCTATGTCCGCGATGTCGCCTCGGTCGCCGTTGGGCCGATGCCGCGCGAAGGCGCGGTGTCGCGTGACGCACGCGGCGAGACGCTCTCCGGCATGATCGTGATGCTCAAGGGCGCGAATGGGAAGGATGTCGTGACCCGGGTCCAGCAGCGATTGAATGAAATCCAGCCACTGCTCCCGCAAGGCGTGACGATCAAGCCCTTCTACAATCAGGGCGAGGTCGTGGACCAGACGACCAACACCGTGTTCAAGAACTTGATCGAGGGCGGGCTCCTGGTCACGCTCATCCTCTTCCTCTTCCTCCGGAATATCCGCGCGTCGCTGATCGTGGCATCGGTCATTCCGCTATCGCTGCTCTTCGCGTTCGTGCTCATGAAGCGCTTCGGCTACTCCGCCAATCTCATGAGTTTGGGTGCGCTGGATTTCGGCCTCATCGTTGACGCATCGGTGGTGATGGTGGAGAACTTCGTGCGCCGGCTCGGTCACTCTTCTGGCCACGATTCCGGATCCGATTGCGGATCCGATTCCGGTCAACACGAAGGACAACACGCGGAGGACAGGCGCCGGGAGATTATCAGGAAAGCGGCATTCGAAGTCGGCCGACCGATCGTATTCGGCGTGTGCATCATCATCGCCGTCTATCTGCCGATCTTCACGCTCCAGGGACTGGAAGGGCGCATGTTCACGCCGATGGCGTTCACTGTCTGCGTGGCTGTGTTGGGCTCCTTACTGCTGGCGCTTGTCTACGTTCCGATGGTGTCGTCCTATCTCCTGAAGCAGGTGGATGAGAAGCCGGCGCGATGGTTCGAGGCAGTGCGAGCGCGCTACCGCCGCACACTGGCGTGGGCGCTCGGCAACCGCTCTACGGTCGTGGGTGGCGCAACTGTTCTTCTCGTCGCTGCTCTTGGCTCCGTACCGTTCCTCGGGACCGAGTTCATGCCCAAGCTGGACGAGGGTTCGATGTTGATCGAGACGCGGCGGCTGCCGAGCACTTCGCTACCACAGGGAATGTCGATCGCCAATGAGGTGGAGCGTACGCTGCTTCGCTTCCCGGAAGTGAAGAGCATCGTCACCAAGATGGGGCGGCCCGAGCTCGCGACCGAAACGATGGGTCTTTATGCGGGCGATGTTTACGTCCTCTTTAAGCCCAAGAGCGAGTGGAAGACCAAGTCCACGCAGGCGCTCATCGTCAAGATGGACTCCGCGCTCAAGGATATTCCGGGGATCGACTACAACTTCACCGCGCCGATGGCGATGCGGCTGGACGAGGCGATATCGGGCGTTCGCACGGAGCTCGGCGTCAAGGTGTTCGGCGACAGCTTGCCCATCCTGCAGGCCAAAGCCGCCGAGGTCAGTAAGGTCATAAGTAGCATTCCCGGCGCGGCCGACGTGTCGGTGGACGTGAGTGCCGGCGCGATGCAGGTCGAGTTGGCGTTGGATCGCGGAGCGCTCGCGCGATACGGACTCAACGTCGCTGATGTGCGCGATGCGGTACAGGCTGGAATCGGCGGAGCGCAGGCGACCGAAGTGATTGACGGACGCAAGAGATTCCCGGTAGTGGTCCGTCTGGCGGATGAGTATCGCGGAACTCCAGAGGCAATCGGTCAATTGCTCATCACAACGCCATCAGGCGGTAAGGTCACGCTGTCGCAGGTGGCACGGGTACGGGTTGTCGAAGGTCCAGAGCTCATCAACCACGAAGACGGAGAGCGCATGGTGATCGTGCAGTCCAACGTGCGCGGTCGAGATCTCGGAGGCTTTGCGGCGGAGGTGGAGCGACAGGTGGCCAAGCGCGTGCAACTTCCGGAAGGGTACTTCGTGACCTACGGTGGCCAGTTCGAGAACCAGGAGCGGGCAATGAAGCGTCTCACGTTGATCGTGCCGCTTGTGCTGCTTCTCATCATTGGCCTGCTCTATGTAAGCTTCGGGAACGGGCGGCAAGCACTGCTCGTCATGCTCAATGTGCCCTTCGCGCTGGTGGGCGGCATTGCGGCGCTGTGGCTACGCGGTCTAAATCTCAACCTGAGCGCGTCGGTGGGTTTCATAGCGCTCTTCGGCGTCGCCGTCCTGAATGGAGTGGTACTCGTCGCGTACATCAATCAGCTTCGCAATGACGGGCAGCGACTCGACGAAGCGGTACGCGAGGGAGCTGAGATTCGTCTTCGCCCGGTGCTCATGACGGCACTGGTGGCGAGCGTTGGGTTCATTCCGATGGCGATATCTACCAGTCCGGGAAGCGAGGTGCAGCGACCTCTCGCAACCGTTGTGATCGGCGGGCTCATTAGCTCGACGTTGCTGACGTTGATAGTGCTACCGGTCGTTTACGAGTGGCTGGAGGAACGCTGGCCCGACTGGGCACGGCAGTTCCATCACCAGGTACGGCGCCGGCGCCGGCGTGTCGGTCATCCGTTGAAACCTCATCTCGACACTGTCACCAGTGCTGCTGGCAGTACCGATTGACGGACTGATCTGGTGGTGTCGGTGGTGTCCGCAGTCCGTTGCAGGGCGCATGTGTCCGGCCTCATGGCTCGACCAGCCCTGCGCGGCTCGGCGCCGCGGCAGCGTTCCGGATGGACTCGGTCTCGATGTAGATGTGAGCGATGTCCGGCCTGCCGCGACGGATCCGCGCCTCTATCCTGTCCACGGCTCGCGCGATCTCCGCGGTTGTGAGATCCGGGCGGAAGTCCACGTCCATGGCGACAAGGACGCTATGCGGCCCGAAATACATGGTGAGCGGTCGTCGCACTGCGACGACCGCTGGATCTCCGCCCGCGGCGGCGTAGATCAGCGCCCGATCCGCGCGACTCGCCCCTTCGCCGATGAGTAATCCCTTGCTCTCACGCGCGAGCAACACGGCGACCACCGTCAGGACCACTCCGACGCCTACAGACGCGGCTCCGTCCAGGTATGGAGTCCCGAGCCGATGCGACGCGTATATCCCGATGAAGGCGAGCACGAGCCCGACCATGTCGGCCAGGTCCTCGAGCACGAGCGTGAAGAGCGTCGGATCCTTGCTCTTGCGGAATGTCGCCCAGTACCCGCGATCATCAAGGCGCCTGCGGAATTGCCGGAACGCAACGGTGAATGAGGCGAGGGTGAACACTGCGGAAGCGCCGAGCACAACGTAGTTCCATGTCGGATCCGTGATCGGTTCAGGGCGAAGCATATGCTGGATGCCCTCGTAGAACGCCATGCCAGCACCGAGCGCGAAGAAGAGGATCGCGACGATCAGAGACCAGAAGTAGAGCTCCTTTCCATGACCCAGCGGGTGGGCCTCATCTGCTGGGCGGGCGGCGCGGTACTGGCCCAGGAGGAGCAGCAGGCCATCCGCCGTATCCACTAGCGAGTGCACACCCTCCGACACCATCGCCGAACTCCCGCTGTAGAATGCAGCGGTGAATTTGGTGGCGGCGATTAGCAGCGTCGCGACGATACCGACGTAAATCGCGCTGCGTGACTCGTTCATCATCGGCGTATCATCCAGTTGCGCTACCACCGGCACTCGCGTCTCCAGAGCCGAGGACGTCGTCCACGTAAAGCCGCGCCAGAGTGCTGAGGAAGAGCCCCATGAGAAGCCCGGCGAATAGCAGTAGCAGGACGTCGAGCACCTGCCAGACAATGAACAGCAGCGAGCCGATTGCCAGTGCCACGCCAACAGCCACGAGAACCTGCCCAACGTAGGATCGGGTGGATGCGTGGATTTGATTTCCGCGGCTCACGGGGCAAATGCCGGATGGTATGCACCGATTGGACTCTGACGGCACGACTCAGAATACCGAGGCGGGAGTATCACGGAGCCGGTTTCATGTTCATAGATTCCTGGCTACGAGTATGTTGTCAGGCTCTGTGTTACCAATGTAGGACATAGTACAGTTTTCATACCACCATCACTGGATGAATGTGAACCGGTGCATGGGTATCTCCATACCACACCGCCTACACACGGACCAATACGCGACCTAGGGATTCCTTATCGCGCGGCTTCACCCCGTCGATCCGTACTCGTAGCAGCTTGACCGAGTTCAGGAAGACGAGAATGTCAGGACCCAAGTGGATGACGGCTGCCTCTACGGGGCCGATCAACCTGAAGAGAGCGGCCGTGATACCGAGGATGTGCACTACGCCAACGCCAACAAAGAGGTTCGCGTTGATCGTGCGGAACGCTCGCGCCGCAATGGCCCGCGCTTCTACGATCCTGCCGATGTCGTCGGTCATAAGTGCGATGTCGGCTGCTTCGAGTGCTGCCTGCGTGCCGGCGACTCCCATGGCGATTCCGACATCAGCTGTGGCGAGGGCAGGGGCGTCGTTTATCCCGTCACCCACCATCGCGACCTTGTGCCCTTCGGCGCGAAGTCGCTTGATCGCTTCTACCTTTCCGTCGGGAAGCAGGTCGGCGATGACCTCGTCCGCGTACCACGTCGAAGCTCGTTGGCTCAGGAATATCGAGCTTGTCCTGCTGCGCCCGTGTGACGACTGCCTTAGCGAGGGGGTGACTGGACCGGCGTTCCGCACCAGCGGCAAGCCGGAGAAGATCAGCGTCGGTGCGTGCCGGATCAAAGCGCTCGATCCCGACAACTTCCGGACGTCCAGCTGTGAGCGTGCCCGTCTTGTCGAATGCCAGCACATCGACCTTCGCTAGCTCCTCCAGATAGATCCCGCCCTTGAGCAGAATGCCACCCTTGGCAGCTCGCGCGATCGCGGCGATCATGACGAGCGGTGTCGCCAGACCAAGTTCCGCCGGTGACGTGAAGATGAGCAGCGTTATGATCATCCTCAAGTCATGCGTGACGAACCACACGCCAAGAAGAAAAACGAGTACAACGGGAATGAGCCAGGCCGCGACTCGATCAGCGAACCGCTGCACCGGCGCCTGCGACTCCTCAGCCGTCTCCACCAAGGCGACGATCCGCGAGAACATGGTATCGCCACCCACCTTCTGGGTCTCGATGTCGAGCGCGCCGAGTTCGACTACGGTGCCGGCAAAAACAGGCGCGCCCGATGTCTTTTCCTGCGGCATGCTCTCGCCAGTAATGGGCGCCTGGTTCACTGATGCGTCACCAGCGTGCACAACTCCGTCAACCGGCATCTTCTCGCCGGCCCGTACGATCACGATGTCGCCGATCTGCAACTCCGAGACGGGAATCGTCGCATCGCCAGCGGGG
>JBBSHV010000156.1:0-6615 GCA_038232435.1 Gemmatimonadales bacterium
GAACTACTTCAAGGCCACCAGCCAGCGCAACGACTACGTCACCGACATCACCGACGGGATGGTGATGGAGCGCCTGTCCGTGAACGGCACTGCGATCGCGCTCACCGACTCAGCACGGTACATGGTCAACGGCACCATTGCCATCGTCACGCCAGCCGCGGTGATTGCGCCAGGCGCGGACGCTACGATCGAGGCCGCGTGGCACTTCTCCGTTCCCAAGGTTGACACCACCGAGCGCGGCGAGCGGATGGGGCGCTTCGGGACGTACCTGTATCAGGTTGCGCAGTGGTATCCGCAAGTTGCGATGTACGACGATCTACGCGGCTGGGATCGCGATCAGTACCTCGGCGTGGGCGAGTTCTACAATCAGTTCGGCAGCTTCGATGTCAACATCACCGCGCCCGGCGGCTGGCTCGTTGGCGCAACCGGGACACTGCAGAATCCAGAACAGGCACTGTCGCAGCGCACGCGCGATCGGCTTGCGCTCGCAATGAACGTGGACACGACGGTGCACGTGGTCACGGCGGCCGAGCGTGGCGCGAGTGCCACCGCGCCGGGCGCGACGGTCACCTGGCACTTCACCGCACCCAATGTGAACGACTTCGCGTTTGCTGCGTCGCGCGATTACGTGTACGACGCAACCCACGCGGACATCCCGACCAGGACGCGCATTCCGGTCAACGTCTTTTATCTGCCACAGCACACGAAATACGCCACGGAGAACACCGCGCAATACGGCCGCTTCGCGCTGGAGCATCACTCGAGCTACATCTTCCCGTACGAGTTCGCGCAGGGGACCATCGCGGATGGCCCGGAGACGGGGATGGAATACCCGATGATCATCTTCAACGGCCCCAACTTCGGCGTGACAGTCCACGAGTTCGGGCACGAGTGGTTCCCGATGACCGTGGGCTCGAACGAGACACGCTTCGGATGGATGGACGAAGGGTTCAACGAATACATCGATGAAGCCGCCGCTGCCGATTACACCAAAAAGCCGGTTGAGGTCGGTGCGTCGGGTGCGTCGAGTGCGTCGAGTGCGTCGTACCGCAGAATTGCCGGCAGTGAGCTGGAGGCGCCGATGATGTGGCCGACCAACTTTCTCGGTCCCTACGCCACCGTGACGACGTACGCAAAGGCACCGCTCGCCCTGCACGCACTCGGCGCGGTGGTGGGCGATTCAGCGGTGCATGCGGCGTTTGCCAGCTACGCCAGGGAATGGCGGTTCAAGCACCCGTCGCCTTGGGATTTCTACATGGCCATGGATCGCGCACTGGGCCGAGACCTGGGATGGTTCTGGAACCAGTGGTTCTTCACCACGCACACGTTCGATCAGGCAGTCGAGTCCGTCACAACGCGCGCGGGCAACGCCATCGTAACGGTGCACGACAGGAGCGACATGGCGATGCCCATCATCCTGCGCGTGGAGTACACCAACGGAACGTCGGACACCGTGGTGCAGGCAGCCGACGTCTGGTTCACCGGAACGCGTGCGGTAATCATGACCATCCCGCTCCGCGGAAAGGCGATCAGGAGCATCACCCTCGATCCCGAGAACCGATTTCAGGATCTGGATCGGTCCAATAATACCTGGGGCGTGGTTGCTAGCGCCCCAGCCAGTAGTTCACCTTGATCTGAAAGATGTTGGTCGGACGATCCCGGAACAGTACCGTGCGCGCCCGGTTGAAGTCGAAAGTGCCAACGGCGTCGCTGCCGGTGCGCTCCTGCGTCCAGACGAAGAAGACGGTGGAGCCGGGGCGGTACTCCCAGCGCAGCACCGCGTTGCCGCGCAGCGACCTGTAGGTAAAGTCAGGGTTGCTGAATGTGAATGAGCTTGCCGGTCCCGCACCATCCGGATCAACCGTGTACGTGCCGCTGCCTCCAGGCTTGGCTGCGTAGGAGATCGCTCCAACATCCTCACCGTACACCACTTTTTTCACGGTTCTCGGCTTGGCGAACTCGCGAAAGGACGAGTACGCACCGCTCGCTATAAACGGCTGTGCGAACAGTTGCAGCGTCAGGTTGGGCGTGAAAGTCCAGTTTACGCGCGTGTTGAGTGAAACCGTCTTGGTCTTGATGAAGCCGAACACGTAGCGGTTGCCGTAGAACGCGGTCGCTGTCGGATCGCTGACGGTCGTAACGTATTGCGCGGCATCTTCATCGGCATTGTACGACGGTGACAGGCTGACGAACACATTGGCCGCGGGCTTGAACGCGACCCCAGGCTGGAACGTGAAGGAGTGGGTGCGCGCGTCGATGCCGTGCGCCGTCTCAAAGCTCAGATCGAACACCGCCCGCTGGCGCGCGTCGGTCGAGACTTCGAAGGCGCCGAAATCGTACCCGGTCCGACGCACCACCGGGCCACCGCGAGTGAGCCGATCATCGTCGACGGTGGGGTGATGGATGGCGAAGGTGCGCACGTTCCAGTAGTTCGGAAGCTGAAGACCGTAGTAGATCTGCGCCTGCTCATCGGTCCGATCGCCGTCGTAGTTGAACTGCTGCTGCCCGCCCACCGTAGCACTCATGCTCCGGTACCAACGGCCCGGCGTTGTCCACTGCCGCCCGACGTTCACGTTCATCCACTTGTAGTCCGCTCGGTCGAGATAGGCGAGATCATTCACCTCGAAGCCGGGACTGCGCCAATTCTGCGCGGTCTCCCATACCCAGTTGCCGTTGTCCTTGGCCAGACGTGTATAGAATCCGTAGCCACGCAGCGATGTTGCGGCAGTGTCGTAACGTGCGCCGAACAGCCCGTCGCCTGTCACGCGTCTGTCTGGACGCTGGAAGTAGTGTGCGCTCGAGCGCTCAGTTCGGGCAATCGCTGTCTCCGAGCCCGCCGCGTTGGAGACGAGAGCCGATCCCATCCAGCGATATTCGCGCTGGTGCCAGGTGTGATTGAAATCGAAGCCGGTCGCTTCGGCATGGCTGCGCAAGCGACCGGTGAGCAACGAATCATCCAACCGCCGCGCGGTCGAGGTGACGATGCCACCAACAGTTGTCGCGCCATTGCGAAGATCTTTCTTGACGCGTCCGACGAAATAGTTGGTGAGCGGCTCGACCTCGGTCTGCCGTTCGGGGGCCGCCAGGTCCAAAACGTAGCGCGCGTTCTCATGATTGGTCACGGCGTCAAGCACTCCCAGAGTGAAGCCGCTCTTGGTTCGGCCCGTAACTTTCGCGGCTCCCAAAATTGTAGTGTTCTCCGGAGCATCGTCATACGCTGCAAGGTGGTTGACGTAGCCGTTGAGCTGAGGCAAGCGACCGATGCGCCGCGAATAGAAAGCGCTGAGCCCCGAAGTATTGCTGCAGAACATGCAGTTCATCCCGCCAAAGCTGAATGCGCTCCGCCCCGCGACGAAGAACGGCCGCTTCTCATCATAGAACGTTTCGAAGGCGGATAGGTTGAGCGACGCGGGATCGACTTCCACCTGCCCAAAGTCCGGATTGAACGTTGCGTCCAGCGTCAGGCTCGGGGTGAGCAGGTACTTGACGTCGCCACCCGCGTTTATCTTCATCTCGCTGGTGCTGTGGAACGGATCCACGGAAGCCGCATACTTGATCTGCTCGCGCGACACTATGTATGGCAGCAACTCCAACGCGCGCGGCTGCACCGGGATCGCAAGATCGGTGAGCTGCCCGAAGTACGCGGGCCCGCCAGCCTCGTTCCTACGCCAGAACGACCACATGTCCTGCTCATTCAGGCGATCGGTGTAACGCCACACCTGCAACCCCCACGTCTGGACACTATCACGCGAGAAGCGAAGCTGCGAATACGGTATGCGCATCTCGGCTGTCCATCCCAGCGAGTCGACGTGCGTCGCGGCCTCCCAGATCGGGTCCCACGACGGGTCGCCATTGAACTGATCACCGCGAACGCCGGCCGGGTTGACCTCGAACCAGGCCTGATCGATACGATTGTGATATGGATCCAGTACGATCGCCAGCTTGTCGCTTGTGAGCGAGTTAAAGGAGCCGTTGTTGCCGTTCGAGTCCAGTAGCTGATCACGTCGAGCGAGTGGCGCACGGATTCCGCGCGCGCCGAGTGTGTCATACATCCGTGCACCCACGTACAGCGCTGTTGCGTCGTATAGGATGCGAACTTCAGTACGCACCGCTGGCTGTGTCCCCTCAACAGGCTGCGACTGGTGAAATTGCGTGATTGGCTTGGCCGCATTCCATGCAGTTTCATCCAGCTTGCCGTCGAGTACTACGGAGCCGGACCGCTCAACGGCGGCCGCGACCGGCGACGGTATTGCGCGTGCGGATGAGCCCTTGCCCTGCTGCGCGCCGGCCACTCCGGTGATACCAGCGCTAGCAACGGCGATAGCTATGAATGTGCGGAGAACTGTGTATGCGTACAGGTGATATCTTTTATGCGACATGCGCTCGGAGTCCGATGAAAGTCAAGTGCTCTGATGGCGCGAAACGCGCTTTGGTTTGAACCACCTTTTGCACAACTTGGTTTACTCGAATGCCTGACCTGTTCGCGCAGCACCCTGCGTACGCGCGCTGGGCGCATGTACTACTGCGCATCTTTGCCGGCGCCATCATCATGCAGCACGGCTCTCAGAAGCTCTTCGGTTTTTTCGGCGGGATGGGCGACGCCGGAGCGACAGCCCCGATCGGGACCATTGTGTGGGTGGGCGGAATCATTGAGTTCTTTGGCGGCCTCATGCTTCTGCTCGGCGTCTTCGCGCGGGTCGCCGCCTTCCTGCTCGCCGGTATGATGGCCGTCGCCTACTTCACGGTCCACGCGCGACGCGATTTCTGGCCCATCCTAAATCACGGCGAGCTCGCTGTCGCGCTCTGCTTCATTTTCCTTTACCTCGCGGCCACGGGCCCGGGACCGCTCTCCGTGGACTGGGCGCTTGCACATCGGCGCCCGAGCTCGGTGATGCGGTGACCGGAACCGGATGCACTATCTCCGCACTATCTCCGCACTACCTCAGGCGCCTTCGCCTACCGCCTGTGTAGCAGCCTGCACGCGCTCGGTGTATGCCGCGACGCTCTCGTCATCACGCATGTGCGGCAGGACCCAGTCCTCGCGCTCTGGCTGCGATGAATCGAGCGAGTCCACGTACAGGTCGCCACCGGCCGTCACCACGGCGGCCTCGAACTGGTCGATCGCGGACAACAGGTCGGCAAGGTTGTCATCAGGGGCGTCCCCTTCGATCATGAGGCCCTTCTGATGCAGCCTGGAGATCATCTCGTTGTGCAGTGCGGTGCGCTCTTCGTCGCGGATGGAGTCGTTGAAGTCGGATTGTTCGGCCATGGTTTCGATTTGAGGGTTCGGGTCACATATCCCTGGTTCAAAAGCGATGCCGCGCTGTCGGCGCGGTTGTGGATCGATAGGCGCGGCTGAAGCCGCGCCTTACGGGTCGTTCGCTCGCCCGTTTGGAGGCTGCATGGTCACACCGCCGGCGGTCATCCCACCGTCGCACGGGACGGTCGCGCCGGTGATGTAGCCGGCCGCGTCGCTACAGAGGAAGAGCACCAGGTCGGCGATGTCATCCTTGGATGCCAGACGCTGGAGCGGCAACTGGCGCTCCAGTGCATCGCGCACGGGACCGGCCGGCGCCAGACGGTCCATCCCTTCCGTGTCGGCCACGGCACCGGGAATCACCCCATTCACGCGCACGCCCAGCGGACCCCACTCGATGGCTAACGTCCGAGTAATCATGTCCACGCCCGCCTTGGCCGCACAAACATGGGCCTGGAACAGCATCGCCTGAACGGCCTGCGGCGCGGAGATGTTGATGATTGACGCGCCCGGGCGCTGCAGATGCTCAAATGCCGCTCGGCAAGTGTTGAACGTCCCGAGCAGGTCGATATCCACAACCGACTTGAACGCATTGGCGGACATCGCATTGGCAGGTGCCGGAAAGTTGCCCGCCGCGCCACACACGACAATGTCCAGCGTACCGAGCCGCTCACGCGCGCCAGACACGGCGCGCGCCAGTGCGTCATAGTCGCGAACGTCAGCCGCGAAGCCGGCCGCCTCGCCCCCTCGCTCAACTATTCCGCTCGCGACGGCGTCCAGCTTCGCCTGCGTTCGCCCCACCAGCGCGACCCGCGCGCCCTGCCCAGCGAGCCGCTCCGCGATTCTCTGATTGATGCCAGAGCCACCGCCGGTGATCAGAACATTCTTGCCATCAAAGAGGCCCGCCCGAAACGTATCCACCTCAGCGCCCCTCAAATTTCGGGGCTCGCTTCTCAGCGAACGCCGTCATCGCTTCCGAAAAATCGCGCGACTGCATGAAGGCCGCGTTCCACAGCGCCGTGTAGCGCAGGCTCTCGCCCATGCCGGCGTACGCGGATTCGTTCATCACCTGTTTCACTCCCTGCACCGCAAGCGGTGGATTGGCCGCGATGCGCGCGGCGATATCTCGCGCACGAGCGAGTGCGTCGCCAGCCGAGTCGCAGACATGGTTGACCAGACGAAGATCCGCGGCGCGCTGGGCGTCAAAGTCTTCACCCGTGAGCGCGAGCTCGCGTGCGGCGCCCTCGCCGACAACTATGGGGAGCCGCTGCAGGCTTCCCATGTCCTCGACGATTCCGATCCTCACCGCGCGGACGGAGAACATTGCGTCGCGTGAGCACACGCGAACATCCGCGGCA
>JBBSHV010000157.1:0-6606 GCA_038232435.1 Gemmatimonadales bacterium
CGCTGTTGCCTCCCGCTTGCGACCGCGACCCTTGGCCATTGGGCTGGCGCGGCGCCGTATCGCACGCCAGTAGCGCCGCAGAGCAGCCGAGAGCGATGACGGAGTTTCTGACGTCGTTGGGAAAAGTTGGCACATCGCAAAATTACCGCGGAAACGGCGGCCGTGGATATCTTTCGCGCGAGAGCTCCGCGGTCTCCTCGGCGGATACAACAGCCTACGTCACCTTCCTTCGACTCCAGCTTGCTCCAGCTCCCGACCTACACCGCCACACGCTACGTCCAGCCGCTTCGCGAGGGCGGCTCGCTACCAGCGGTAGTGGGGACAAACGGCGCCGGACTGTTCGTTGCGAAGTTCCGTGGCGCCGGCCAGGGGGTGAAGTCCCTCATCGCGGAGCTGATCGTCGGCCTCCTGGCGCGCGCGTTGGAGCTGCCGGCGCCCGACCTGGCGCTGATCGATGTGCCAGCATCGTTCGGCCGATCTGAGCCGGATCCGGAGATCCAGGATCTGCTGCGTGCGAGCCATGGGATCAACGTGGGACTGCGGTATCTGGACGGCGCTTTCAACTTCGATCCGTTGGCGGCCGGTGACATGATCACCCCTGAGCTCGCCGCGCGCATCGTGTGGTTTGACGCGTTCGTCACTAACCCTGATCGGACGCACCGGAACACGAACCTGCTCGTGTGGAATCGGCAGCCCTGGCTCATAGATCACGGTGCGGCGCTGTACGCGCATCACGATTGGCCTTCGGTCGACGACGTTCGCACGCGTACACCTTTCCCGCTTATCCGGAACCACGTTCTGCTTCAGCGGAGCGGTGATCTGGAGCAGGCTGATGCGGCGCTCACACGCGCGCTGAGCGGAAGTGCGATTCGCGACGCCGTCGCAGCCGTACCCGACGCACTGCTCGATGACGCGGTCATTCTACGCGACTTCACGACAGTTGACGCCGTGCGCGATCGCTACGTCGCCTATCTGGAGAGCCGCCTCAACGCTGAGCATCTTTTCCTCGCCGAGGCGGTGAGCGCGCGAGGCCGCGTTCTGAACGACGCGCCTCAGAGGATGGCTGCACGCCGATGACAAAATCGTGACAAGAACAGCGACAAGAACAGCGACACCGCCGCGGCCCGACCGCGACGCAGCTACGATGCAACGACGAGCGACGTCGTGAACGATAGCGTCACCGATACCGTCCCGTGGATCTCGTACAATTTCGCGATCCTGCGCGTGGTCCCTCACGTGCACATCGGGGCCTTCATTGCCGTGGGCGTGATTGTCCACGCACGTACCGAAGAATTCATCGGCGCGCGCTTGCTCACCAGTGTTGCGGAGCTTCGCGCGCGCGTCCCGGACATGGACGCGGAGCTTCTGTCTGCGTACTTGCGATCGTTGCAGGCCATCTGTGATGGTGCCACTGCCGCAGGTCCTGTCGCGCTCGCGCCGCCGTCGGAGCGCTTTCACTGGCTCACTGCACCGCGCTCCGATGTGATCCAGAGCGGGCCAGTGCACGAAGGGCTGTGCGACAGCCCCGCCGCGGCACTTGATGAACTGTTTGACAGCGTAGTGACTCTGCACAGCGGATAAATCCCCGGCTGCCTTCAATCACGCAGGACAGAGAAGCGACACCAACGCCGAAAGCAAATTCGGCAGCCTTACCCACACGCTCCGGACGCCGCCCGTGAAGATCAAGTCTGTGCCAAGTAACGAGAACGCTGTCTCCCCCACCAGCCCCGACACCGAAACTGCAGCGGCATCGCTGCTCAGTAGGCGCGGTTTCCTACTCCGAGCGGGCCAGGTCGGCGCACTCTCGATCGCTGCTCCGGCATTCGGCCAGCGCTTGTTGGCAGCATCCGCTGACCATGCGTGGATTCGGCAGCAATACGGAGACGCTCCTCAGGCTACGGCCGCGCACGACGTCTTCTCCGCCCTGCGCTGGCGCATGCTCGGCCCGTTCCGCGGCGGTCGCGTCGCCGCCGCAACCGGAGTCCCCGGACGTCCGCACGAGTTCTACTTCGGCGCGGTCAATGGCGGCGTGTGGAAATCGATCGACGCGGGTCGCGAGTGGGCTCCCGTGTTCGACTCGCAACCTGTAGCGTCGATCGGCGCGATCGCCGTCGCGCCATCCGCGCCTGATACAGTGTATGTCGGAAGCGGAGAATCGACGCTGCGCGACTCCGTGGGCTATGGCGACGGCATGTACAAGTCCACCGATGCCGGCAACACATGGACGCACATCGGCCTTGATGGAACGCAGCACATCGGCAAGATCGCCGTCGATCCCAGGAACGCGAACAACGTATTCGTCGCCGCAATCGGGCATCTGTATGCAGCCAACGCCGAGCGCGGCATCTTCCGCTCGCGCGACGGCGGCAAGAGTTGGAAAAAAGTTTTGGGCGATGATAGTGTCGGCGCGGTCGAAGTCGTCATCGATCCCGTTAACTCACAGATCGTGTACGCGGGCCTGTGGAACACGCGTCGGCCGCCATGGTTCACGTACGCTCCAACCAACGGCCCGGGTGGCGGGATCTTCAAATCGACCGATGGCGGCAGCACCTGGGCGCGGCTCACAGCGGGGCTGCCACATGAGGGCATCGGGCGCACGGGTATTGCTGTAGCGCCGAGCAATCCGAGCAGAGTGTACGCCGTAGTCGACTGCCTCATTCCGGAGGTACCCGCCGGGACAGAACCGCCACTCGGGACACATGCCGCCGCTCCCGCGGTGGGCCAGGGCGGATTTTTCCGATCCGACGATGCCGGTGCGACGTGGGTACGCATGTCATCAGATCCGTCACTCTGGGGACGCGGCTGGTACTTCGAGAAAGTCGCCGTGGACCCCGCCAACCCCGACATCGTGTACGTGCCCAACGTCGCCGTGAACCGCTCCAAGGACGGCGGCAAAACCTGGGTTCCGCTTCGGGGCTCGCCCGGCGGTGACGACTACCATCAGACGTGGATTTCACCGGGCGATCCCAACACGCTGATCCAGGCCAGCGATCAGGGCGCCATCATCACGCATAACGCGAGAGCTGACGACCCGCGCGACGTAACGTGGAGTTCGTGGCTCAACCAGCCGACGGCGCAGATATACCATCTGTCGGTGGACTATCGCTTTCCGTACTGGGTGACCGGGTCGCAGCAGGACAGCGGTGCAGTCGCCGTGCGTTCGCGCGGCAAGTTCGCGGAGATCTCGATGCGCGATTGGGAGCCGATCGCGCCAGGTGGCGAGAGCGGATACACCGCCGGCGACGCGCTAAACCCCGGCATCGTTTACGGCGGCGCGGGCACGCGATACGATCTGGAGACGAACACTCCGATCGAGGGAACGACGCAGCCCAAATCACCGGAGCCCGCTCGTACCGATTGGACGCAGCCGCTTGTCTTCTCCAAAGCGGATCCGCGTGCGCTGTACTACGCAGACCAGTTCCTTTTCAAGACCAGTGACGGCGCGCGCACGTGGGCCCAGATCAGCCCCGATCTCTCTCGCGCAAATCCCGGCGCTCCGGCGACACTGGACGCGACAGCCGCTGCCGCGACCGATCGCAACGGCAAGCGTGGCGTGATCTACACCATCGCGCCATCGCCGCTTAGCGCTCCGATGTTGTGGATCGGCACTGACGACGGCTATATCCACGTTACGAGCGACGACGGCAAGAGTTGGCAGAACGTCACGCCGTCAGCGCTGACATCATGGAGTAGAGTGACGATGATGGAAGCGTCACACTTCGACATCAACAGCGCGTACGCGAGTGTCGATCGGCATCAGTTGCAGGACTTCGAGCCATACATCTACCGCACGCGCGACAAGGGAAAGACATGGCAGAAGATCACGAACGGTCTCCCCGCGGGGGTATACGTGCACGTAGTTCGCGAAGATCCAGTTCGTCGAGGGCTCCTGTTCGCGGGCACCGAGCGCGGAGTGTACATGTCGCTGGATGACGGCGACAATTGGCAGTCGTTGCGACTGAACTTGCCCATCACCTCAATGCGCGACTTCCAGATCTACGACAATGATCTCATTTTGGCGACGCACGGGCGCGGCTTCTGGGTCATCGACGACATCAGTCCGCTGCGCCAGATCAACGCCTCGATCACCTCATCTGATGCATATCTGTTCAGGCCTGCCGATGCCATCAACATCGTGCAGGGAGATGACAACGGCACGCCGCTGCAGAAGGATGAGCCACAGGCCCAGAACGCGCCAAACGGCGCGGTGATCGACTACTACCTCAAGGCTGCGCCGAGCGGGCCGGTGACGCTGGAGATCCTGGACTCGAGCGGCAAGCGCATTCACACGTTCACGACTGCGGCCGCGCCTGAACCGGCATCGACAAGTAGTGCTGCCGCCGGAATTCCAAAAACGTCCGCGCTGTGGCGCACACCGGCGGAGCCCTTTTCAGCCAGCGCCGGAATGCACCGGGTGGTCTGGAATCCAATAACCGATCCTGTCCCAGCCGCACCGAACACTGGAGCGGCGGCGAATGACGGTCCCCAACGCGGCACGCCGCTCACCGGCGCGTTCACGGCGCGGCTCACCGTTAACGGCAAGAGCTACGCGCAACCGTTCGTCGTTAAGCCGGACCCGAGGAGCCGAGCCCGCTAGCGCACATCGCACAACTCAGTTGACGTGTTTCAACTCCTGTTCATGGCACGAACCAATCGGAAGCTCGAACGAATCTCTAACGCCGAGCAACTCTTTTGCCGTTTCCACCGTCCTATCTTTGCCTGCCTCCACCGGTTCTGTACCAAGGTTAACTATCAAGTGAACGTATATAGATCTGTCGCCGCTGGCGTCGTGGCAGTCGCGTTACTGCCGTTTACAGCGAACGCACAGGTCCGATCGGCAGCTACGGCTGACACCACCGGGCGGCCAATGGCCGAGGCCGTGCCGCGCACCGGAAACGTCACCATAGACGGCCGGCTGGACGAGCCTGCCTGGCAAGCTGCACCAGCGATCACGCGCTTCACGCAGCAGCAGCCCAACGAAGGCGCGCCGCCGATGCAGAAGACAGACGTGCGCATCCTGTACGACAACGCGGCCATTTACATCGGGGCGCGAATGTATGAGACGGGCGGTGCGGCAGCCGTGACCAGCCGGCTCACCCGGCACGACAATAGCCCGAACAGCGACATCCTGCGCATCGACTTCGATCCGTACCACGATCGGCTACACAGCGTGGAGTTCGATGTAAATCCCGCCGGCTGGCGTGGAGACGCCACGGGTTACGACCGGTCGTGGGACCCGGTGTGGGAAGCCGCTGGACACGTCGACTCACTCGGGTGGACAGCCGAGGTCCGCATACCGTTCAGCCAGCTCCGCTTCTCGGCTGATTCGCTACAGACCTGGGGACTCAATCTCACGCGCATAACCCAGCGAACCCAGGAGCGTGACCAGTGGGCGTTCTGGCGGCAGAACCAGACGGGTGGGCCGGCGTTCTTCGGCACACTGACCGGACTGGATCTGCATGCTCGGCCCAGCCGCCTGGAGCTGCTCCCGTATGGCGTGGTCCGTTCCGCTCGACTGACACCGGACGCGGCAAATCCGCTGTACAATCCGCACAGTTCGAATCTGCGTCTGGGTGGCGATCTCAAGTATCTCGCCACGTCCAATCTGACGCTGAGTGCGACTGTGAACCCGGACTTCGGCCAGGTGGAAGTCGATCCGGCGGTGGTCAATCTCTCCGCGTTTGAAACGTATTTCCCGGAGAAACGCCCATTCTTCGTGGAGGGAGCCAGACTGTTTGACTTCGGCCAGCCGGGGTGCAACATCAACTGCGGTTTGGGCCTGGATCTGTTCTATTCCCGCCGAGTGGGACGTGCTCCCGAAGGGGCTTCGCTCGCGTACGCCGCAGGACGGTACACTAATGTCCCCGAGAACACTACAATTCTCGGTGCGGCCAAGCTAACCGGTCGCACCGCGGGTGGATACACCATAGGCGTCGTGGACGCACTCACACGCGGCGCGAGCGCCCCTGTCCTCACGACGGATGGCCAGCGCCTCGCACAGGCCGTAGAGCCGCGTACCAACGACTTTGTTGGCCGTGTCACGCGCGAGATGCGCGGCGGCAACCTGGTTCTGGGCGGCATCGCAACGTCCGTCTATCGGAACCTGGCCGACCCTGGGCTTGCCTCGCTCCTAGCTCGACACGCGGAAGTCGCGGGGGTGGACGGGCAACTCTCGTGGGGAGACCACACCTACATGCTGTATGGCGCGGTGTCCGCATCCGACGTGGGCGGCGACTCGTCGGCCATCCGCAGACTGCAGCGGTCCAGTGCGCGCTATCTGCAACGGCCGGATCGACGAGCGGAATCGAACGGATTATTTTCAAGCGCGTACGACCCGTCCTCCACAACGCTGCGCGGCTATGGTTCGATCGCGCGGCTGGCGAAGCGGAGCGGGACGTGGCGGTGGGACGTCAATGCCGCGAGCGTTAGCCCTGGCTTCGAGCCGAACGACCTCGGCTTTTTGCAGCAGGCAGACTACCGCTGGCTCAACGGGACCGTCGGCCCGCAGTTCACGCGTCCCACGCGCTTCTACCGCAACCTGACTCTCTTAGCCGGTGCGGAACAGTTCTGGAACTACGATGGCGACGTGACCTCGCGCGACGCGAC
>JBBSHV010000158.1:0-6597 GCA_038232435.1 Gemmatimonadales bacterium
AAAGATTGGCAAGCGCGCGGACAAGCCGCGGCGAGAGATTCTGGTCGAACAGGAGTTTGGGCGGTACACTAGAAACGAGTTCCGCACTAGCGGTCACGCCGCTGTATCACCCGCGAGGCGGCGCTCGCGGTCGGCGGCAAATGCAAGCGCCGCACGAATATCGTCACGCTCGAGATCGGGGAAGTCGGCGAGGATCTCGTCTTCGCTCATGCCGCCGGCCAGATAGTCGATAACGTCGTAAACGGTGATCCGCAAGCCGCGGATACACGGCTTGCCGCTGCGCTTCCCCGGCTCGATAGTAATCCGTTCACGGTAGTCCATGAGTGGAGTGTAGGGCCAGTGGACCTGGAGGGCTAGAGGGGAATACGGGTAGCATCGGCCACGACAGCGACGCACGCGACCCGCCGGCTCTCAGACCGCCACTGCCACCCGTGCGCTTCGAGCGCTACGTGGAAGTAGAGCGGACTCGACACACGTACCAATATCAGCTCAGACGGTAGCCGACCGCGCTCTACGGTGCTCCGATCCGGATTCCGGCAGTGCGCCGTTGGTTGGGAGCACCGCAGGCGAGCTGCGATCTTTGAAAAGAACGCCGCGAGCACCGGCACGCCGTGGGTAACCGCCCGATTAAGTTCGACGGAACCGCGCATCGCCGTCGCAACCTTATCGAGCGCCGCGCTGCCACGCGATTCGAAAGAGCTGGCCGTACATTACCGGGGCGTTCTCGACGTCATGATGGTCGAGAAGCAGCTCAACGTTCTCTTGTCACACACATCCAGTCCACGGCGCGGGAGAATTCGATGGTAGACGACAACTCCGTGCCCGGGCCTGCTGAGACTAACGGTGTGACGAAGAGTCCATCGGATTTTATTCGCGGGTGGCTTGCGACACCCGCGTGGCTGCTGGGCGGTATCTACACGGCCGGTACGATCATAGTCAACCAGCATCTGGCGCGCTATGCTGATGTTTCAGGCGGCCTCGTGCAGTGGAGGTACATTAGCGCTGGTCTCCTTTGTCTCGTGATTTTGGGATTCCCGCTCTCAACGGCGGTGCTTACGTGGATCGGCGCCATTGACCTAACGCGCGAGGACGTGCATACCGTTCAGTCGCGGCGCTCGCGTTTGTCGTACTGGCTCCTCATTTTCTTGGTGTGGACACTAATCCAATGCGGGGCGTTCTGGGCGTGGCACAAACTCGTCGATCTCATCATGGTAGCACCCGACACCAGCATCGAGGCCGTTACCTTCGTCGCTGCCTGCGCGACTGGGCTCACAGGTGTTCTAGCAGCTCACTCGAAGCGACTCGCTTGGCACTCGACGCAGTCTTTCAAGTGGAGGCTAAGCGGAGTTGCGTACCTTGGGCTGCTCGGGACTACGCTGCTCATCACGGCGATGAGTCTGTTCGCACGAATATGGTATCCGCGCGTGCGCCCGGAGTACGGCGGAGGTGCGGCCACCGCTGCTGCGATTGTTCTCAGTGAGCCATCACTCGGCGCCATGTTGTCCTTGGACACGACGGGGGCCGTCGCAATAATCGGAGAGTACGACGGGTATACCCACGTGGTCGCATGTCCGAGAAGTCCCGGGCGACTACAGAGCATTGCGATTGCGACATCCAAGGTTAGTGCAATACGGTATCTTCGGCTTTCCGACTCCTCCGGAAACGTACTGATCATATTGGGCGACAATGCATGCCGTAAACTCACTAAGATCCCTTTGCCGTAGTGGCGAATGTCGCGCCGCCGTCGGTCCCGACGATCGCATTGAGTTGCAGCCGTACACAATTTCACTCGTTTGATCGTTAGCGAGTTCACTCGGCTTCGAACCCCAGCGTGGTGAACTTGAGCGTCCGCGCATTTTCGGTGACGGTGCGGACAAGTTGGTCCGGGGCGCCGTCGGGGATGTGTGCGTCGATCTCGAGTGTGACGGTGACGCTGGCGCCTACGATTCCTGAGAGATGTGCAATTATCTCGTCGGCGATGCGGCTGGCGTCGCGGCCTGCGCGCGTTGCGTCGAGGGCGACGCTGCCGTGGAAGCGGTGCGGGCGTTTGGCGGGCTGGGGCGGTTTGGGGCTGTCCGTGATCTCGGTTTCACTGGGGGACTTTGGTGCGTCGGGGCCGGCTGGGTTGACGGGCGGTTGTGTCGGCGTATGCTCCTGATCCAACTGCGCGCGCGCGACGGTGGGCTTGACCAGAAGACCCGAGCTGTCCGACTCCACCGATACCTGCTGGCCGGCGCGCAGACCCCTGTACCTGTTGGCGGGTTCGTCAAAGCTGTCTGCGTACGCGAACGAGTCGTGCTCCCATGTCAGTAGCGCCAGGCCTTCGCGGATGGCTCCGACCAGCACCGCTGGGTCTTTCAGGCGCGGCAAGTACAGGTATGTTGCGAAATCCTGGGTGAGTTGCTTCACCGCAACGCGGTCACCGCGCCAGAGTGGTATACGGTCCAGCTCCATCTTCAGTCGCGTGGATGCAAATCCGGTTATCAGGAGTTCGGCGCTGCGCAGCTTCTTGCTCGCGCGCTCGGCGAGTGGCTCCTGGCCGGAAAGACGGATGGGTTCCCATTCCACAGCGGCCTGTGGTGTTGCTGCCTGGCCGGGTACAAGGAGCCACTGATATGTCTCCGGCAATCGCGCGGTCACGGCGCCATCGGCCGCTGTTCTCTGGTTCTCGGCCTGCTTCACCTGCTGTGGATCGAGGTTCAGCGCGAGTCTCTCGTCCAGAATTGATTCCCACGCCAGATACCGGCGGGTCGCTTCATCCAGATCCTGTAAGCGGGTCCTGTCTGGGGCGAGGAAGACGAGTGTATTGCGGTACAGGCGCGGAGTGTTGCCGCGCGACTCAAGGATCGCTCTGGCCGCTATCTCGGCGGCGCTGCTCGCCTCCTTGCTGTACGGGTATTCGGTCCCCAACACAACGAGCCGAGTGTCGAGATCGTCCGGCACGTCCTGCCCCGAGCGTGGCACGGCGTGGATGCGACTGAAGTCGCCAGTTCGGCGCAGGTTCTCGCGCAGGCGCTGCTCCAGCTCGTACGCAATCTTGTCAGGGTCGCGCCGTAGCTGCTCGGCGCGATCATCGGCCAGTTTTGTAACTGTGGGTTGCGTGGAGTACCAGAAGCGCGGGCCGTCCTGATACAGATACGTTGCCGCACTCGCGAGCCGTCGCAGTGCATCGCCGAAGACGGCCGGAGATTCGCCCGGCATTACGCAGCCGAGCTTGACGCGGCGATCCTCGATGCCGCGGTGCGCGGCCGCGGCGGTGGGCGCCGAGCCGAGATAGATGGTGCGCGCGACACGTCTCGACGCCGCGAACTTGCCGAGGTTGGGGACCTCCGCGTCCAGACGGAGCGGGAGCGAGTTGGGTCCGTCAACGTCCTTCTCGATCACGGGCGCCCAGTTGTCCGGCAGGTAGCGCGTTAGCTCCGACTGAACGCGCGGATCGTCGATGGGAATGTTCGAGGGAAGTATGAGCGGGTTTCGGTCGCCCTTTTCCCAGAGACTGTGGATCACCGCGGCCATGAGTCGCAGCACACCGCGGGTGCGCTGGAACTTGACTAGCGTAGACCAGTCGGTGTACAGCCGGTCGAAGATCTCCGGGTGAATGGGATACGCGGCTTTGATGCGCTTTTCGTAGTCGCTGTCGTTACACTCTGGTGGAAATTCCTGACGTTGGGTGCGATAGAAATCAGCGAAGGCGCGGGCGACAACGTCGCGATCCTTGAACTGCGCCGCGTCGCCGAGTGGCTCGAACAGACGCCGCCGCACAATCTCGAATCCTTCCTCGGCGCTGGCCGGCCGCCAGGATGATTCAACTCGTCCGACGACGTTGCGCAGTCGATCCAGCGCTTCGCGACCGCGCTGCCCGCCGACCTCCACGTCATCGGCCTGCGTGTGTATGGAGGCGGATGTGTCGGACGCGGGTAGACTGATGACGAGCAGGCAATTCTTCGCGAGCTTGGCCGACTCGGTAAGGACCTGCGCGAAGGTGAACTGGGTCTCGAATCCACCCGCCGGCAGATCGCTCTGATCGTGTAACTGCCGAGCGTACGCGACCCACTCGTCGATGAGGATGAGACACGGCCCGTACTCATTGAACAGCTCGCGTACTGCATCACCGGGACTTGTTGCCCGCTCGTCATCCGCTGCGACGCGCGCGAATGCTTTCTTTCCACCGAGCTGCCATGCGAGCTCGCCCCAGAGCGTGCGCACAACCGTGCCGTCGGGTTTGATGACGGGATTACCGGGCGAGATCTTGTTGCCGACGAGCACGACGCGCTTCACTGTGGGAAGCGTGCTGGCGCCGGCCTCCCGCATCACGGCGTCAATGCCCGCAAGCTCGCTCGGCGCAATTCCGGAGAACAGGTGATACAGCGCCAGCATCGAGTGTGTCTTGCCGCCACCGAAGTTGGTCTGCAATTGCACAACCGGATCGCCGCCTTCGCCGGAGAGTCGTTGGACGGCGCCGACGAGCATTCCCTTCAGGCTTTCGGTGAGATATGTGCGACGGAAGAACTCGACGGGGTTTCTGTATTCGTCGGTGCCTTCGCCCAGATGCACCTGCCATAGATCAGCGGCGAACTCGGCCTGTTGATAGCGGCCGCTGGCCACGTCCCTGTGCGGCGTCACGACTTCGCGCCACGGCTTGAGGTTGCCTGCAGCCTGGCTCTCGATCGCGCTACCTGCACTCTTGCGCTTCTCGCCGCGCATCTGCTCGTCGAAGATCGTGCGGCGCAGCTCCATCTTGATCTTGCGAACGTCGTCGGCCTGCGGCGCCGAGACTGCCGTAAGCAATCGTTCGGTCGAATCGAGGGCACGATCGGCGTCGTCACCGGAGAACGTTTTCTGGTGCGCCCAGTTGTTGCGCTGGTCGCGTAGTTCGCTCACCAGGCTGCGCTCGGCGCGCCCGAGTGTGCGGCCGAAGACGTCGTTCCACGCTTCCCACATCAGTTTGAGCTGAGCGGCGGCGTCCCAGTCCTGCGGGCGCTGCTTCGCGAGCAGTCTGTCATCGCCCATGATTCGCAGCGCTTCCGCGTGTGCGCGCTCGCGGTAGCAGTTCTCAAACTCGCGCTCGACGAAAGGGCCGAGTCCGGTTTTGAGAAGGTCCAGCGCCTTGCCGACTCGTTCGTGATTGCTGAGTGCCATGGATCAGTCCTCTGCCGCGCATGGAGAGTTATCCGAGCCGATCGCGTCGTGTGCCCAGCGAACGCATTCATGCACGGCTCCCTCCTGCGCCGCGCGGTAGGCCAGCGTGTTCGGCCCTCCACGCTGACGCTCGAATGCGCTTCGGCTCATCACCACGACATCGGCTGGAATTAATCTGCGCCCCAGAACTGATGAGAGGCGCACCGTCTCGGCTGCAACGTCGTTCACCTCAGGCTCGATCACGAGCAGATCGAGATCGCTGTCCTCACGTGCGTCGCCGCGTTCGCGGGAGCCGAACAGGATGACACTCGATCCCTCGGGCACTGCTTGCGCCAGGCAATCCATCGCGTCGTCGATCTGTGTTTGATGCACGGAAGTCCATTCCTACGCGGAGGTTTCAGCGTTGCTCATAAAGCACCTTGCCGTCGAGCAGAGCCGGAAACAGCACGCTGCCGACCAGGTGGCCTCGCCGGGCGATCTCTTCGACAGTGGTTACAACAACGTCCTTGCTAACCGGGAGATCGCCCAAAGCGCGGCGGATCTCCACGGCTGCATGACGCCTGTCCGCCAGCTCTCGGAAGACAACGAGCAGGTCGACGTCGCTCTCGTCCGTTGCTGTTCCGCGGGCGCGCGAGCCGAAGAGGACGACCCGCAGTGGGTGGAAGCGCTGGACGATCCTGTCCACCATAATCTGTATCAGGGCATCGGCCGCAAGCTGGCTAGCTGCCGGTGTTGAATCCATCACGGATTCCTCTCCGGTAAATGAACCGCTTCGAGTTGCTCCAACAAGGGCGGCAGCGCCTCCGTGACGGTGGTCCACAGAATGTCGAGATCCACTTCCACGTAGGCGTGCACAAGGCGATTACGCATACCGACCACAGCGCGCCACGGCACACCGGGGATCTCTGCGCGTCCCTCGGGGGACACGTTGGCACCCGCTTCGCCGACTACCTCTACTGCGCGTACGAGTGCGAAAGTGAGCATCTCGTCGGGATCCAGATCGGCGCGGGAACGGCCGCGCGCGAATGCCAGCGCCGAGTTGATGTATTGTATCATGTGGCGCACCCGCGTCGCGTCATCGGGCGACATATTGCGCCTCGGCCTTGCGAACCACATCGTCTCGGAAGTACCGGCTCAGCTCCGCCGCCGTGCGCAAATCCACTCTCCGTCCGCCGAGCAGCACCGACAACTCGTCCTCGATGCGCGTCATATCCAGCAGGCTCGGCCGTGCATCCGGCTCGAACTCCACCAGTAGGTCCACGTCGCTGTCGGCGCGTGCGGTGCCCTTGAGCACGGAGCCGAAGAGTGACAGGCGGCGGATGCCGTTCCGTCGGCACAGCCGCGTCAGCTCTTCCTGGTCGAACGAGAGCCGGCTCTCCGTCATGCCAGCCCCGCGAACATGTCCGGTTCGGCTTCCCGCGCCGCGCCTGCACCCTCGCGCGCGAGCCGCGTGATCTC
>JBBSHV010000159.1:0-6409 GCA_038232435.1 Gemmatimonadales bacterium
CGTGCGACGGCACGCCGGTTGAGCGCGACCCACGCAAGATATGGCAGCGCTTCGGCGACAACTACTATCTATTTCGCGGCACACCCACCGGCGTATGGCTCGATCACGAGCTATATCACATCTTCGGAATCCGGAACAAACTCAACGCCGATACGGCGCAGATTATCTACGACGAGATTGCCGAGAAGCTGCAATCGCCCGAGTTCCTGCCGCGCGCGCTGTTCGAGCGGTTCAACATCGAGGTACTGGCCACCACCGATACGGCGACCGACACTCTGGAGCACCACGGTGCGATTCGCGAGTCAGGCTGGAGCGGCAGAGTGTTGCCTAGCTTTCGTCCAGATGCACTCTTTCAGATCGCGGCGCCTGGCTGGGTAGAGGAGATCAAAAAGCTCAGCGCGGCAGTCGGTAATCCCGTCACGAGCTACTCGGAGTTCACCCGCGCGATCGAGGCTCGGCGATCTTTCTTCGCTTCAATGGGTGCGACGAGCACCGATCACGGCGTCGTCGAACCGTACACGGCACGGTTATCGGACGACACCGCAGAGCGTCTCCTTCAGCAAGCTCTGAACGGTCAAGCGACTGTGGCAGACCAGCGCCACTTCGAGGCGCACATGCTCATGGAGATGGCCCGTATGTCGGTCGCCGATGGACTCGTGATGCAACTGCATGCTGGCGCGTTGCGCAATCATAACACGTTGGTTTACGAGCGATTCGGCCCCAACACGGGCGCTGATATCCCGGTGGCAACAGAGTACACGCGCAACATGTACGAGCTGCTCAACGCATATGGCAACGATCCACGCTTGACGCTCGTGCTCTTCACGCTTGATGAGTCAACGTACACGCGTGAGCTCGCACCGCTGGCGGGTCATTATCCGGCAGTCAGGCTTGGCCCCGCATGGTGGTTCAACGATTCGATCGGGGGAATGACGCGCTTCAGGGAGCGCACCACTGAAACCGCGGGTATTTACAATACGGCCGGCTTCAACGATGACGCCCGTGCATTCTGCTCGATCCCTGCGCGGCACGATCTCTCACGCCGGATTGACGCCAATTTTCTCGCCGGTCTCGTTGTCCGGCACGTCATCGATATCGGCGATGCACGCGTGATGGCGCGTGCAATGGCGTACGAGCTGGCGAAGGAAACGTACAAACTGGACGGCCCGACACCAGAGATGTGATTGCCACCATGCGCATGACATTCCGCTGGTACAGCCATACGGATCCAGTTCCGCTCAGCTACATCCGTCAGATTCCAGGAGTGCATGGAATCGTGAGTGCATTGTACGATGTACCGGTAGGTGATGTGTGGCCCAGGGCTGCGCTGGAGCAACTGGGTGAGAGCATCAGTGCAATGGGGCTCGCCTTTGTAGTAGTGGAGAGCATTCCGGTGCACGAGGACATCAAGCTTGGACTACCGGCGAGGGATCGCTGGATTGATAACTACTGCGACAGCATAAGACATATGGGGGAGCTCGGGATTCCCGTGCTGTGCTACAATTTCATGCCGGTCTTCGATTGGACTCGCACCTCGCTGCACCATGATCTTCCCGATGGATCGACCGCACTTGCCTACGAACATGACACGCTCGCACGTATCGATCTGTCGCGTGGAACTGCCGAGCTACCGGGGTGGGCTACTACGTACGACGCTTCCCAACTGCGCGCGCTACTTGCCGCCTACGGCGGAATAGGTGAGGAGCGGCTGTGGGAAAATCTCGCCTACTTTCTCCAACGAGTGGTGCCGGCCGCAGAGGAGGCAGGAGTGAAGATGGCCATTCACCCGGATGATCCACCGTGGCCAGTGTTCGGACTGCCGCGCATCATTACCGACGCTGCCGCACTCGAGCGTCTGATGAATCTCGTGGATAGTCCAGCCAATGGCGTGACGTTCTGCACCGGATCGCTGGGAGTGCTCCCAAGAAATGATCTCCCGGCAATGGTGCGTCAGGTTGGTACACGAGGACGCATCCACTTCGTGCACTGCCGCAACGTGAAGATCACCGATGATCGGACATTTCACGAAACTGCACACCCTGGCAGTTATGGTGACGTTGACATGTTTCAGGTGCTGCACGCGCTGCATCAAGTGGGCTTCAACGGTCCCATGCGTCCCGATCACGGGCGTATGATTTGGGGGGAGACCGGGCGACCAGGCTACGGTCTCTACGACCGCGCCTTGGGCGCCATGTACTTGCAGGGAATGTGGGAGACTCTGTCCCGCATGTCAACGCAATTATGAGGGTAGGGGGATATGAATAATGCATGTTCTTGATCGGCTACGGCAGCTAAAAATAGTGCCGGTGATAGTCATTAATGACCCCTTCAATGCGCGTCAGCTCGCCGATGCGCTCGTGGGGGGCGGTCTCCCATGTGCTGAGGTGACGTTCCGTACCGTGGACGCGGCGGAAGCGCTGCGTCACATGGCAGAGGCACAGCCTGATTTACTGCTGGGCGCGGGCACCGTGCTCACGGTGCAGCAGGCGAGGCAGGCAAGAGCGGCTGGCGCGAAGTTCATAGTGTCACCGGGTTTCTCGCCTGCGGTCGTGGATCATTGTCTCGAACACCAGATCCCCGTTTATCCCGGCGTCTGCACTCCAACTGAGGTCGAAGCCGCGCTTGCTCGCGGCTTGAGTGTTCTGAAGTTCTTTCCGGCCGAAGCCATGGGCGGGCTGTCATATCTCGAAGCGATGTCTGCTCCATACACGGATGTAGAGTTCATGCCGACCGGAGGCATCGATAGTAAGAAGGTCGTGGGTTATCTGGCGTTCAGGAAAGTCGTAGCGTGTGGCGGCTCCTGGATGGCGCCCGCGGAATGGATCAGAACCAAGCAGTTCAAGCGCATCCGAGATGAGACGGCGCTGGCGGTGGCTGCGGTTCGCCTATCCGGCGGCGAACGATGAGCGCGGCAAAAGTTGTCACATTCGGAGAGATCATATTGCGCCTCAAGTCGCCGGGACACGAGCGACTGCTCCAGTCACCGGTGTTTGAAGCAACATTCGGTGGTGCGGAATCGAATGTCGCAATAGCACTCTCCGGCTACGGCGTGCCGACTTCGTTCGCAACAGCTCTCCCATCCAATGCAATTGGTGATTCCGCCATTGCCGAGTTACGCCGGTACGGCGTGGATACAAGACACGTCATGAGGCGCAGTGGGCGCATCGGCATCTACTTCTTCGAGGCCGGCGCGGCCCAGCGCCCATCACGTGTGGTCTACGATCGCGAAGGCTCGGCGATGGCAACCGCAGAGCCTGGTAGTTTCGACTGGAATGCCGTACTCAACGGTGCGCAGTGGCTCCACGTGAGCGGCAGCACGCCCGCCATCAGCGAATCCGCGGCTCGGTTGTGCCTCGAGAGCGTAACCGAGGCACGGCGGAGACAGATCACCGTCTCATGCGACTACAATTATCGCGCGAACTTGTGGGGATATGGCAAGTCAGCGCCAGAAGTGATGCGACGCATCATGGCGCACGTAAACATAGGCATCGCCGGCCGTGAAGACTGTCAGAAAGCACTCGGTATACAGATGAAAGCTGACACCAGCTCGGGTGAGCCCGACTTGCAGTACTACGCCGCATTGGCCCAGCGGGTGCTGGATGAGTTCCCGACTCTGGACAAGCAGGTGATCACGCTGCGCGAGAGCCACAGCGCAAACCACAATGGTTGGTCAGCCTGTATGCACAACCGCGAGAAGCTGCTCGTGAGCCGCAGATACGACGTCACCGACATCGTGGATCGTGTCGGTGCCGGCGACGCGTTCTCGGCGGGGCTGATCTACGGGATCGTGACGGGTCAAGACGACGCTGCCGCCCTGGAATTCGCGACAGCAGCCGGGTGCCTCAAGCATACGATCCCCGGCGACTTCAACCGGGGGAGTGTCGCCGAAGTGACGGCACTCATCAACGGAGACAGCAGCGGACGCGTGCAGCGTTGAACAGACGGCCGGGCCCAGACTCCGTCGCCTGCCGAGCAAGAGTGTTCGTCAGCTACTCAGATCTCCTACGTTCCAGGCAAATCGCGCAGCCGCGCATCGAGATGTGCGCGGTCGGCGAGACGGTGGAGCAGGGGACCATGCTTGCCGAACTCCACCACGCTCACCGAAGCGACGGGGCAACCCAGACGATAGCGGAAGCGTCCCACGTCGATCCCGATGAGTGCGGCGATGGCGATGCGGATAGTTGCCTTGTGCGAAACCACGAGGACGTCGCCGTCGCTAAAGCGTCTGGTTACATCTTGGGTGAATCGCATCACCCGGCTGGCGACGGCGTTGGCGGTCTCGCCTCCGCCCGTCGGGGCGTTCCAGCCCGGATCGGCCAGCCAGCGTGTGTAGTCGTCGTGGTACTCCCGGTCGACTTCTTCGACCGTCTTGCCTTCCCACGCGCCGTAGCCTATCTCACGCAACTCGTCCCGGATCTCCACCTTTACTCCGCTCGTCGCCGCAATAGGCGCGGCGGTTTCCATCGCGCGTTTGAGCGGGCTGGAGAAGATCGTTTGCCATCGCTTGTCGCGATACGCGGCGGCAAACGCATCGGCCATGGCGCGTCCGTCTGGAGTGAGATCGGGATTCAACCCCGAGCCGCAAAACACGTTGTCGCGACTGCTATCGGTCTGACCGTGTCGCAGGAAATAGAGATTGAGTGCCATCGTGACAATCTACCGGGCCGAGGATGGTAGCAGGTGAACGTCAAGCTGCGGGAAGGGGATCGCGATCCCCTGCTGTCTGAAATCGCGCAGGATCCGCTCGAACAACCGCCAGTGAAACGCAACTCGCTCACGCGGGTCAGCGATGAAGAAGACAAGCTCCAGGGTAACTGTGCTGTCGCCGAGCGCGGTTACCGCCACAATTGGTGTTGGCTCGGCGATGACGCCGGGCTCGTCCGCCAGGAGCGCGAGCAGTGCTGCACGCGCGGCGTCGATGTCCACGTCATAGCTCACCCCCACCGGAACGCGCACGCGTGTTAGAGGCCGCAATGAGAAGTTGTACAGCGTCGTTCCGGTAATCTCCTTATTCGGGATCACGAGGATTCCTTCATCCCGCGTCGCAATTCGCGTCGTGCGGAGCGTGATGCGTCGGACGCGTCCTTCCGACTCTTTCACTCGCACCCAATCGCCGAGGCGGAGTGATCGATCCCACAGGATCATGAAGCCGGAGATAACGTTGGCGAACACGTCCTGCGCAGCAAAGCCCACAGCGAGTCCAAGGATGCCGAGCCCGGCGATAACTCCGCCCAGATTCAACCCCAGTGTATCGAGCGCCTCGACTATGCCCAGGATCAGTAACGCGTACCGCGCCACCGTGAGCGCGAGATCCACCGCTTCGGGAGCTTTGGCGTGATGCCGAGCCCGCGCGCCAGCAACGGTCAGAGCGGCCGCCGCGGCGTAGAATGTGGCAAAGGTGAGGAGCGCAGCGGCGACAACTGTCGCGCCCACGATCCAGGCCGCAAGCAGCGCAGCGACGAGTACGCCGAGCGCGCCCGCTCCGTGCGCCGCGGCACCTTCTGCAGATCCGTCCCCCGCAGCACTCTCTATCGTGCTTGCGCGACGTCTCACCAACGTGCGAATCCACACCGTAAGGCTGAGTACCACGGCCGCGACCACGAACGCGACGGCCACTCTCGGGAGGAGCCGCACGACGTCTGCGTAAGCCCCGCCCGCCCACTGACTGAGTCGCTCCGGACCCGAACCCGCCGAATCGTTGAACAATCGCGTGGCCGCAATTCCCACTCGTCGCCGGGCATGCGATGTATCCGTCACCGGCGCGCGCGGGATTCCGTTTGCCAGCACCTGGAGGAGATGAAAAGAGTGGCGCATCTTCAGAACCTCGCGCGCTGGTGCACCGAGCGCCAGGGGAACAGCAACACTCGAGCATGCTATTGTACCGCTCTGCCCGGCAGCGCGGGGGCTGTGGCAGAGGAGAACATAGCCCAGATTTCACATCAAATCTGGAGCTATCTCAATGCCGGCTGACAATTCGACGGATTTCCCAAGCGGTGCCCCTTTCACTCCGCTTGCATTCGAGCGCCGATCATCGCGCGAGTCGTTGACTCGTGCACGCGCCGTGTACGAGGAGATGAATCGCAGGCGTACAACTCGGCACTTCTCCACGGACCCGGTGCCGCGCGAGGCAATAGAGTGGGCCATCCGCACGGCGGGAACTGCGCCTAGTGGCGCGCACCAGCAGCCGTGGACATTTGTCGCTGTGTCCGATCCGGAGCTAAAACGCCAGATTCGCGAGGCCGCTGAACGGGAGGAGCACGACTTCTACCACGGCCGCGCACCGCGGGAATGGGTCGAGGCGCTCGCACCGCTCGGGACGGACGAGCACAAGCCGCATCTCACCGATGCGCCCTGGCTCGTTGTGCTTTTCCGCAAGGCGTACGGCCTGAACGCCGACGGGACCAAGCGC
>JBBSHV010000160.1:0-6366 GCA_038232435.1 Gemmatimonadales bacterium
CAACGTCTGGCCACACTGTCATGGCCGCTTAGTGCCCCGTGTGAGCCATACCTGCCATCCCCGGCATGTCGGATGCACTCCCCTTCTCCATCGCATCTTCGGCCGACTGCACTACCTTTTCCGCCGCAGCCCAGGGCTGGACAGCGCGCACATCACCACCCTCGCCCAGATTCAGGCTTACGACCGTGGTTACTGCGTCTCCCCATTCCACGCCCCGCAGCAGGGTGGGAAGCATCGCATACAGTTGCGGTTCGGGCGCTTCGCCAGCGGCTACACGCCCGCGCGGACCTTCGACAACGCCATGGCCCCATGCCCGTGCACCATTGGCCCTCGCTGCAAGGTCCAGACTCTGGGCGGCTTCAGCAAGCAGCTGCCGCCAACGTGCACTCGCGTCACCTGCGTTCTTGTCCGAAGGTGCAGCATTTACGATCGGCTCGAATCCAAGTGTCTGATACGTCGGTTCGTCAACGCGCGCATCATCCCGCATGCCCGATGCGCGAGCAACGGGCCCGAGTCCCTCACCGGCCACTGCATCTCGGCTCAACACGCCAACACCACGCGTGCTCCACCACAACGCGCCGCTTCTCTCTACAGCACGCGTTATCGCCTTCAGCTCAGCCCCGCTGCCCGTGATAGCGGTGTTACCCGCGCCGATCCGCACCGCGAGTTTTAGTGCGCGGTTGCCCATCGCTGCAAGTCCATGTACGCGTAGCGCGTGTGCCAGCCAGCGTAAGTGATCCTCGGCGCGCGCACGCTCAAGTACGGCGACAGACACCGGACTATTGATCGCAGCGGCAAAGATCGGCCGAAGCGGGGAAACGGGTTCGGCACTCACCACCACGTCCTGCACCACGTCGCCCTGGAGTTCGATGTCGAGTACGAGGCCGGCCGGAAATGCCTTGAAGTATGGCCCGATGCGGATTGGAAGCTGGTCCAGTTGGAGCCCATCACGGTCCACCGCTCGCTCTGCCATCGGGCGCCCGTATGGTGTACCGCCAGTCATGCCAGTCCCACCATGGCCATACGGACCTACTCCGCGCCAGGGGAAGAGACCGGTACCGGAAAGCTCGTCGGTCTCCGACTGGCGTACGCCGCTCATCAGATCGTTCTGTACGCGCTTGAGCGCGTCTACGACCGACGGCACGTCGGCCGAGCTGACGGTGTACCGAGCGTTGTATTGGGCTCCGTGATCGATGTCCTCGACGGCACGACCACTTGTCCACCACACGGTAGTCCGCGGCTGTGCCATTTCATCATGGACGTGCTGCACCGCATCGTGCAGTGCGGCTGGCACCAAGCCGGCGACGAGCAGGATAGTCGCTGAGCGCGGAGAATCCAGAACTATCACGCCATCATGGAGATGGAGCAGCATTGGATCCGCCGGGGGATCCAAGCCAAGAATGGTAAATACACGCACCGGCGCGCCAATCGCGATCCTAGTGAGAGCCCCGCGAATACTACGACGAATAGTGCCACGCCTCTGCGCTACCAATGAAACACTGCCCGAAGCACTAGCGACGACGCTAAGCCCACCCGAAGGCTCGCTCCCGCCATGCGTAGAGGATGCCGAGCACGAGGATCACAATGAACATGAGCATCTCGACCAGGGCAGTGACACCTTCACGCACGAACACCATCGCCCACGGATACATGAATACCATCTCCATGTCGAAGGCGAGGAAAAGGAGCGCCATGGAGTAGTAGCGTACATGGTATCGGCTCCACGCGTGCACAACCGGCTCGTATCCTCCGGTAAACGGCACGCGCTCCGGGTCAGCACTGGCGGCGGGTGAGAGAACGCCCCCCACCTACCGCAGTACGAGCCAGGCAAGTATTCCACCTACGAATACGGTGAATGCACCACCCAGAGCGAGCATTGCCTCAGCCCCGTAGCTGTCGCGCTGCTCGCTTTCAACGGCTCGGGCCGCTGCTACTTCGCGCCGTTGCCGTAATCCTCGGGATTCTCGTCGAACTCGACCTTACAGTCCTTGCTGCAGAAGTAATACTTCTTCCCCTCGTACTCTGAAGTAGCGACTGCGTCCCTGTCCTCTATCATCATCCCGCATACGGGATCTTTCACCTGTGCCACGGTAGTCTCCTAGATGAGTTTCAGCGGGGTAAAACTGGCCCACACCGACTAGGCGGCTGTCGGGCATGTTTTATGCCGCGTAAACGTCGCCACCACGAGCACATCGGTCGAAACGGATGGGTAGGGGTTGCTAAAACCGCCGAAGTGGTAAATGGCTGGTGGTCGAGTTATACAGCTTGCTCACCTCTTCGGTCTCGGAGGGGCTCGCACCAGCAGCACTGGCACCATGCTCCTGTGCCGTACACCATCCGCTACGCTCCCGTGGATGAGATCACCGAAGAACTTATGACCATGTGTCGCCATCGCGATCAGGTCGCACTTCTCACGCTCGGCAACAACCGCGATCTCGGCCGCTGGATCGCCCGTTGCGAGCACGCATTCGGCATCGAAACGATCCGCAATTAGCCCCGTGCAGGTACGTTCGAGGTACGCGCGATCGTCGCGCATTTCCTCGCTCTCTCGAAGCTGTAGCTGGAGTTGGTTACGTGCAGCCCAGCCATCAGCGACATGAATCAGTATGATGGACGCGCTGCAGTGGCGAGCGAGGCGCCGCACATAGTCGAGAATGCAGTTATCGTAGTCCGAGTGCTCCAGCGGTACGAGAATGCGCGTGAACATCAATCAATCCACATCAGCTGATTCAAAACCTGACTCAATGACGAAGAATCTGGGCGAGAAGCCAGATGTTGAGGACAGCTATCACCGCTGCGGCTAGGTACGCCAGCGCTTTCAACCACCACGGGTTCACGAACGTTCCCATCTTACTCTCGTCCGACGTGAAGCGCACGAGCGGGAAGACAGCGAATGAGAGCTGGAGGCTGAGCACCACCTGGCTCAGGATCAGCAATTGGGAGGTTCCACTGGTACCGAGGAGGACAGCTACGATAGCCGCCGGGACTATGGCAATGCCACGCGTTACCAATCGTCTGAACCACGGGCGGATCCGTAGATTGAGAAATCCTTCCATCACAATCTGTCCCGCTAGTGTTCCTGTCAGCGTCGAGTTCTGGCCGGATGCGAGCAGCGCCAGCGCGAAGACGACGCTCGCCCCTGCGCCCAGGAGCGGAGTGAGCAGCTTGTACGCGTCCTGGATTTCGGCCACCTCGGCGTGCCCCGACGTGTGGAACGAAGCGGCGGCAACGATCAGGATCGCCGCATTGATGAAGAGCGCGAAGGTGAGCGCGATCGTGGAATCGACGAATGCAAAACGCACCGCTTCGCGCTTCCCCGCGGTCGTTTCCGCGTACTTGCGCGTCTGCACGATGGATGAGTGGAGATACAGGTTATGCGGCATCACCGTGGCACCCAAAATTCCAACGGCGATGTACAGCATGGCCGGATCGGTGGCGATTCGAGTCGACGGCAGAAAGCCGAGCGCGACATCTGCCAGCGGCGGCCGCGACAGGATCAGCTCGAATAGAAAGCATGCCCCGACCGTGACAATGAGCACGATGACGAGCACCTCGAGTGCGCGGAAGCCCTTGTTCTGTAGGTACAGCACCACGAGCACGTCCAGCGCCGTGAGTCCAATCCCCAACGGGAGCGGTATATGAAACAGGAGGTTGAGCGCTATCGCCGACCCGATCACCTCGGCCAGATCGGTTGCGCCAATCGCGAGCTCTGCCATCACCCACAGTAGTATCGAAACGGGACGCGAGTACGAGTCGCGACATGCCTGGGCCAGGTCGCGACCGGTGACGATGCCGAGCTTGGATGCCAGCCCTTGCAGCAGTATCGCGAGCAGATTGGAGACGAGCACGACGCTCAGGAGCGTGTACCCGAAGCGCGATCCACCGGCGAGATCGGTCGCCCAGTTGCCCGGGTCCATGTAACCCACTGCCACGAGATAGCCGGGCCCCGCGAAGGCGAGCGCCTTGCGCCACCACGAGGCGGTGATGGGGACCGGGATAGTGCGATGGACCTCAGCGAGGCTCGGCGCCTCGCGCGCTCGGCGCCACCCAGACTCCGGCCGTTCACCAGAAGGGTTCGCTGGCAGCCGCGACGGCTTAGGCGGAACTATGGGCACCGGTCCACTCATCGGGGTTTGCGGAAATGCTTGCGATCTACCCTGGAGGACCTAGAGGTTGGCCCTGTTGCCCGTAATCCGGCCTTCCACGCATCGGCGCCATCCCGCGGTTGTGTTTTACGGGCCTTAAAATTAAACTTAGAGGTCGGAGGCACTGAGTCAAGCCTCGGTGCCTCTCGATATGTGGATACTCTCATGAACGTTGGCTCCCGAAAAAGCACATTGCCGTTACCGTCCTGGCATTCGTGCTCGCATCGGCACTGATTTTAAGGTTGTGGACGCGAAGAAGAGATTGATGGACGCTCGGTGACAGAGTGGTCGCGAGCACTCTACAGTAACGATTCCGCTACGCGACTCCGTGCTGCAGCTGCACTTGCACACAGCGCCCCCAAGTCGGACCGCGCCGTCGGCCTTCTACTCAATGCGCTGAAAGACGACCGGCTCTCCTCGCTCCACGATACACTATGGCTCACTGCAGTAGGCGTGCACCGATGAAGCACACCTCACAACGGACCCCGAAGCCGCATCGGGGATATAACGCGGCGCAACAGGCACGTGGCATACGCAATGATCTTAACCAGCAACTAGGAAACGAGCAGATGAACCGATACCTATTTTCACTCCTGGCCGCCGCCGTCGTGGCAGCGCCCGTCGCGCATGCTCAGACGAGCACCAAGCCCATGACGATGGATCATGGAATGGCGATGCACGAGCAGCACGCTGACTCTGGCGAACATGCGAAAATGATGGCGACGCTCAACCTCACCGACGCACAGAAGACGCAGATCAAGGCCATCCACGCGAAGTACGAGGCCCAGATGAAGGGAACTCATGATGGCAACATGGCAGGTATGGCGGGTATGGGCAAGACGCCAGGCATGGACAAGATGATGGTGCAGGAGATGGCGGACGTGCGTGCAGTGCTCACACCGGACCAGCAGAAGCAGTTCGATACGATGATGGCCGAGCACAAGAAGGAGCACGAGGCCAAGGCCCACCACAAGATGAATCACGGCAACATGAAGATGCCGATGGGCTCAATGCCGGGAATGTCTCACTAGTCCTGCGTGTCATTTAGGAGGATCGTGCGACTGAGCTGGAACGCGGGAGTCCGTCGGTGCGTTCCAGCTCTCCCTTGACCATCCATCCACCCACACAAGCAGAATGGCTGATCCCAAAATCGTAGACCGTCTTGGCGCTGCAGCGGATGATCTACTGAGTCACGTGTCGCGTACAATCCCGAAAGAGCAGCTGTACCTCCCAGGGCCGGACTTCATCAACCAGGTGTACCGGGAGACGGATCGCTCCAATCAGGTATTGCGTAGCTTGCATGCGCTCTTCAACACCGGCCGCCTCAGCGGAACCGGCTACCTCTCAATCCTCCCGGTGGATCAGGGTGTTGAGCATTCCGCTGGGGCATCATTCGCTGCCAATCCGGAGTACTTCGACCCCGCCAAGATTGTCGAGCTCGCTATTGAGGGCGGCTGCAACGCGGTGGCCTCGACCGTGGGCACGCTCGGAGCCGTGGCGCGCCGGTATTCCAGCACGATCCCTTTCATCGTCAAGCTCAATCATAACGAGCTATTGAGCTATCCCAACAAGTTCGACCAGGTGATGTTCGCCACGGTTCGACAAGCCTGGGACATGGGAGCTGTGGCGGTGGGCGCGACCATTTACTTCGGATCTCCCGAAGCCACGCGACAGCTCCAGCAAGTCAGCCGAGCATTTGCAGAGGCTCACTCACTGGGGATGGCGACGGTACTGTGGTGCTATCTGAGGAATTCGGCATTCGTCGTCGATGGCACCGACTACCACACGGCCGCGGATCTGACGGGACAGGCCAATTATCTGGGCGTCACGATCGAGGCCGATATAATCAAGCAGAAGCTCCCCACGAATAACGGCGGCTACACGGCGGTGGCAAGAGAGAGCAAGGCAGCGGGAAACGGTGGCTTCGGCGTGAGCACTCCGCAGATGTACGACAGGCTCAGCTCTGAGCATCCGATCGATCTGACACGCTACCAGGTGGCCAACTGCTACATGGGGAGGATCGGCCTTATCAACTCAGGCGGAGCATCAGGTGCGAACGATTTCGAGGATGCAGCCAGAACGGCTGTGATCAACAAGCGCGCCGGGGGCACGGGGCTCATCTCGGGCCGCAAGGCGTTTCAGCGACCGATGGCCGAAGGGGTGAAGTTACTGCATCTGATCCAGGACGTGTATCTCGACCCGGCGATCACTGTGGCCTAGA
>JBBSHV010000161.1:0-6229 GCA_038232435.1 Gemmatimonadales bacterium
CCAAAGCGCGCCTCGTCGATGAAAAGCGTGTGATCGGCATCGCGCTCCAGTCGGGCCGTGAGCGTCACGTGACCGCGCGCGAACCGGCGACGCAACGCCTCGCGCACGTCGCCTTCCCACCGCGCCATCGCGTTGGGCAACTTGATCGACGGATTGAAAAACCGGTGGTTCACGGCGCGAATCTCGACGTTGAGACGCGCGCCGCCAAAATTGCCTTCGGCAGCGCCGAAACCGGTCATGCTCGTGATCATGTACAGCCCGTTAAGTTATTGCTGGGCAATGACTTTGTCAAATTATGAGTCGGTCGCACACTCCGAACCGGGCGCCCGCGACGGCGCAGGCGGCGTTGCGATGTCCTGTCAGTTAAAGAAGTACCACCGCACCCCGTACACGTTCAGCGGTCGCGGCAGCAAGTATCCCGCGATCTGGTCGTACTGCACCGCCGTGACGTTCCGTTGCTGATAACTCACGACAGCACGCAAGATCCTCAGCTCCACGAGGATCGAATATGCGTGGGCCGGAATGGTCGCGCGGTCGGCGTCCAGTGTCGGAAAAACGACGCCGCTGCGGTAATCCAGCGTCGGCTGAACCAGGAACGAGAAGTTTCCGTTTGGGAAGCGCGACAGCCACTGCGTGAAGTAGCGGACGTCCGCGTGTGCCTGGTACTCGGGCGTGTATGGGCCCGGGTACCGCCACTTGGTGCCGCTGGCATCGATGCTGAAGCCGTAACGTAGCGCGCCCCGGAGCCCGACGGTTGCCCCGCTCTGCCGAGCCACAGGAATCGTGGTGAACGCGCTGTCGAACACCGCCGGCGGGACGAGTACCGCGGTGTCTCGTGTAACAAAGCCAACCGTCGCCCACGGCCCACGGCTGAGCAGCCGTATCCCGCCCTCGACACGCGCTGAGCGCGAACTTGGCTGCCGGATGTGCTCCGGTGCTGGGTCGCCGAAGCCTGCCCGCTGCCCCACGTAACCGGCGACACTCACGAGTGGCAGCGGCGTCAATCGCCCGCCAACCTCCAGCCGCGTGAGGCCGGCGTACTCGTCCCGCTCGGCCAGTGCATTGATCGCGAGCAGGCCGCGCGTCACATCAAACGTCGCACTCGGCGAACTATACCCTCGACCAAGTCGCCGGCGGTAGCGCTCGATCAGTCGCAGGCGCCCACCGTACCGGTCGAAACCGGCGGTGGCGACGTATTGCGTCGTCGATGCCAGCGTATCCACCGTGTCGCGCGGGAACCCGAAGCGATTCGCCCCGGCAGAGTCGACGCCCAGGCTGTTTTCCTTGAGCAACTGCGTCGAGGCAATTAGCTGAATGAAGGGCCCACTCCCTTCGCGTCCGACCGCCGCACGCAGGTAGCCGAGCGTGTTGGCGGCGCGATAGCCGGGTAGAAACTGACCGCCGAAAAAGCGCTGCGTGACCGTTCGCGTCGAGTTGGTGCGGAGCGCGGTCGCGTCCACACTCCATAGTTCGCGCGCCACACCGTAGCGCCCGAGAATTGCAAATTGATCGCCTCCGCCCCCATAACGCGTATCGGTGACGCCGTACTGCTGAGCCGCGATCTGCAGCCCCGTGCCGTTGTAGTACCGCTTCCCGTAAAACACGCGATACAGCGTGGTGCTCAGATCGCCCGTGAGTACGTCGACGCGCGTGTATGGCACTGTGAGCCGGTACTCCCAACTGCGCATCTCAATCCGGAGTTCGCTCGCGGTACGAACCAGGGTGAGTCGCTCCAGCGCCCAGATCGGAAACGAGTGTACGTCCGGGGCCGCGCCGTTGCGCGCCTCCAGATCATCCAACTCGATGCCGTCGATAAACAGACGCACGCGCGAGAAGTCGCCGCCGTACGCCACCGTCTGCGGCGCCGCGAGCCAGCCTGAGCGAAATGCCGTGATCGTCGGAATGCGGTCGAGCAGATCGCCGACAGTCAGCGCACCGGTGCGAAACAGGGTTTCGCGATCGAACGTATACGAGTCGCCGATCTCGATCGACGGCATCACGTCGCCGCGCCCGATGCGCGCCTGTACGCTGTCAGCACGTTGCGGCTTGGGCGGCTCCATCTTGTTCAGTGCCGTGTCGGGCGCGCTCGATTGCGCACGCGCATTGCTGGGCGCGGCGGCAGACGCCGCGCCCAGCAATGCCATTGCCGCCGCGCATCCCGATCGCACCGCACGCAGGCGGTTGCTCGAGCTCACTGTCCGGCGCGTGCGCGCAGAAATTCGACGAACATGCCCACCGGAACTCCAGTCGGGCCTTTCGGTATGTAGCCGAGATCCGTCTCGGAGTACGCCGTTCCCGCGATATCCAGATGCACCCACGGATACTCTTCCGCGAATTCCTTGAGGAACATCGCGGCGGTGATCGTCCCAGCCGCGCGCCCGCCCGAATTCTTGATATCGGCTACATCCGACTTGATCAGCTCGCCGTACTCGTCCCATAGCGGAAGCTGCCAGCCACGCTCGCCCGCACGCCCGCCAGCGACGAGCACTTCGTCCACCAGCTTCTGGTCGCTTCCCAGAACACCAATGGCGGTGTGGCCCAGCGCGATGACACACGCACCTGTGAGCGTCGCCGCGTCTATAACGGCGGACGGTTTGAACCGACGCACGTACGACAGCAGATCGGCGAGTACGAGGCGCCCTTCCGCGTCGGTGTTGATGATCTCGATGTACTTACCAAGTTGGCTGCGCACAACGTCACCAGGATTTACCGCGGTTCCGGACGGCATGTTCGTCGTCGCGCCGAACACGCCGACGACGTTGATCGGGAGCTTCATGCGCCCCACAACTTCCATGGTGCCGATCACCGCGCCCGCGCCGCTCATGTCAAACTTCATATACTCCATTCCCTGCGCCGGCTTGATGGAGATTCCACCGGAGTCGAAGCAGAGCCCCTTTCCCACCAGCACCACTGGCGCCTCACCTGCCTTACCGCCGGCATGCTCGATCGTTACGAGCCGCGGATCCTGCGGCGTACCCTCTGCGACGCAGAGACACGACCCCATCTTCTCGGCCTCCAGCCCCGCACGGTCGAGCGCGGTGTAGCGCATGTCGTACCGCTCCGCGACTTCGCGCGCCGTCTGCGCCAGATACTCAGGGGTGCACATATTTCCCGGCATCATTCCGAGCGTGCGCGTGAGCGACTGACCCATACCGATTGCGTTACCGACGTCGAGCGCCGTGTGATTCGCCAACGTGTCGGCTGCAACGACCGTGGCTTCGGTAAGCGGAGCCTTCCGCTCATCCTCCGGCGGCGCCGTCTTGGTGTCGAGATGCTGCCAGGCACCGGCATGTGCACCGGCGACGGCCGCCTCGATCTGCTCCGGAGAGAGAGCATCCACGAAGAATGCCATCTTTCCAGAGCCAATTCTGGTCGCCGTTCGTGCAGCGAGCGCAGCCGCCCGCTTCACCGCGCTCGTGCTCGGCGGCGCGCTTCCCAACCCGATAAGCGCCACGCGGCGCGGCCCGGTCTCAGCACCGCTGAGAAAGAGAATCTCATCGCGCGACCCGCGGAAAGAGCGCTCCGTGAGAGCTGAAGAGATCGCACCGGCCATCGCTGCGTCGAGTGGCTGCAAGGCTGACGATACGGTAGCGCCTGACGTAAGCGAAACAAAGAGGAGCGGCGTGTCGAGCGACTCCGGTGCATCGCTCGACAGCGTGACATTTAGCGGGTTAGACATCAATCTGGTGTAAGGTGTTTCGCGCGTTCATTGCATTGTACGTCCTGCATTCTGTGTGTCACATGCTGTGTTACTTCGTGCGTGCTACGACCGCATTCCGGCAATTACCGCATCGCCGAAGCCGGACGTGGACACTTCGGTCGCGCCGGTCATCTGCCGCGCCAGGTCATACGTCACCGTCTTGGCCTCGATAGCGTTCTCGACGCCGCTCACGATCGTATCGGCGGCCTCGCCCCACCCCATATGCTCGAACATCATCACGCCCGAGAGAATCACGCTCCCCGGATTGATCTTGTTCAGCCCCGCGTATTTCGGTGCGGTGCCGTGTGTCGCCTCGAACACTGCCAGCCCGTCGCCGACGTTGCCACCCGGCGCGATGCCGAGTCCGCCCACCTGCGCGGCTGCTGCATCGGACAGGTAGTCTCCGTTCAGATTTGGCGTCGCGATCACCGAGTACTCGGCCGGTCGCAGCAGCATCTGCTGGAACATGGAGTCGGCGATGCGGTCGTTGATGACAATTTTCTTGGACGCATCGCCTGCGTTGAGCTCGCTCTCTGGAACAGTGCTGTCACCGAATCGTTCGCGCGCGACCTCGTATCCCCAGTCGCGGAAGGCGCCTTCGGTGAACTTCATGATGTTCCCCTTGTGTACCAGCGTCACCGACGGCCGACCGTTGGCCTCCGCGTAGCGAATCGCCATCTCCACCAGGCGTTGCGACCCGAACTTGCTCATCGGCTTGATGCCGATCGCTGACTCGGCGCGAAGCTCCGCACCGAAGGACGAGTGCAGGAAATCCCGCAACGCGTTGGCTTCCGCCGATCCGGCCCTGTATTCGATGCCCGCGTAAACATCTTCCGTGTTCTCGCGGAAGATCACCACGTTCACCTTCTCGGGCTCCTTGACCGGCGCGCCGACGCCTTCGAAGTAGCGCACAGGCCGGATGCACGCATACAGATCGAGCACCTGTCTCAGTGTTACGTTGAGCGAGCGGATGCCACCGCCCACCGGCGTGGTGAGCGGCCCCTTGATGGAGACGCGGAACTCCTGAAACGCATCCACCGTCTCGTCCGGCAGCCAGTTCCCCACGCTCTTGAACGCCTTCTCACCAGCCAGCACTTCCATCCACGCAATCTTTCGTTCGCCGCCATAGGCTTTCGCCACAGCCGCATCGAACACGCGCACTGAAGCGGCCCAGATGTCGGGCCCTGTGCCGTCCCCCTCGATGAACGGGATGATCGGGTTGCTCGGCACCTCGAGCTCGCCATTGGAGTAGCCGATGCGCTCGCCGGCGGAAGGGACTGTTGCGTGAGTGTAGGTGGCCATGCTTGGGATGAGAGTCAGGAGAGTGGTAAACCTGTCAAACTTACCCGGCCTACCGTGCTGGGGCTAGCAGACACACGTCCCAACGCGGCGGTAAGGCGCGCGCGCTAAGTTGGTGATCAATAGAGGCAGCGAATTAGCCGCGCATTGCTGGCACGCTGTGTATGGGTCGGCTGCAACCGCTTTCGGTGGCGGCGTCATGGCCAATTGCGACGACAACGTTCAGGGAGCAGTGCTGAGTGGACTGAGCCTGACGACCGGCGTCGCCCCTGTTCCCATCGCGTCGCTTGGAAATGGGACGAACAATCCGGTTCAACTCGTGCCAGGTAGAGACGGCTCAGGCAGGCACCAAGGCACTGGTGCCCGCCCGCGGAACCTGGATGGACAACTGGAAAACGTACTGAGAAGGAGAACTCTTTGTTGCACATGCCCGGAGCGAGACTCGAACTCGCACGACTGTCGCCAGTCGGGGGATTTTGAGTCCCCTGCGTCTACCGATTTCGCCATCCGGGCTGGAGGTCGTGGGCTTCGCAGCCGGAAGATAACGCTGAAGCGCTCGATTGGGGAGCGATGCCCGGGTGCGGCGCAGCGGCTCCTCGGTGTACCCAACCCTGGTCCGGATGCCGAGACTAAGTCATTGCGATATGGCGTGACTCAATTCTGGAGGCGCGATGCCACACAAGCTGTATGTAAGACCCGCGATCGACATGATGACGGCGTACTTCCGGTCCAGAGCTTCCGCGGACGATGTGCGGACCGCGGTCACATCGGTGTGCCGCGCGATGAGTGGCGCGGGCTTGCCACCTGAGCGAATCGTCGCGGCGTTGAAGTCGCTTCAGCGCGAGGCTGTGGCCGAGTCGGGCGTGAGCCCGTCCGACGTTCGGATCCGGCGAATTGCGGAGCAGCTCGTTCCCTGGATGATCATCGCGTGCTTCGGGGATTCGTCAGCTCGCAAGACTCCAAGGGTGCTCGGGACGCACTGACGGCGTGAGCGTCGTGCGATGCGGATGGACTTGCGCGGCTGTAGCATTGTCCCGTGTTGGCGCGCACAGACACAGACACCGGATCAAAGCGTATCTTGAGCGACAGAGGCAGCAACACAGGCAGCAACTGAGGCACGATCAACCACTTCGTAGCGGCTCCTGGAGGACGTCACATGAAAGCGAGCCCGGGAGTCAGGAGCGTCGTCCTCGCAGGAGAGTTCTCGCGGCTTACAAGGGTTCTGCGGGA
>JBBSHV010000162.1:0-6167 GCA_038232435.1 Gemmatimonadales bacterium
AGCTGGTGAGGGCAACCGCGAGCCCCGATGGAGCTTCGAGCGCCCTGTGCGACACTGGAATGGACGGGTGTTCTTCTGGCTCGGGACAAGCGCCCCGAATTTCCGATGGCGGACGCCACTTCCGTTGGGAATGACGCCGCGCCAGTCACTACACGCGCCGACGGCTATTCAACATTGCGCGTATGCCCGAGTTGAGCCGTCGCGCATGATCGCCACGACTGTGTAGTGCTCGGGGTCGGGTCCCTCCATTCCGGGTGAGCCGGTCACCATTCCCGGTACCGCCAGGCCGACGACATGTGTGGGCTTCTCCTTGAGGAGCCGCTGCACCAGATCGGCCGGGACGTGCCCCTCGATTACGTAATGCCCGACCTCGGCGGTGTGGCAGGACGCTGTGTTCTGTGCGACACCGTGCGCGCGCTTGATTGAATTCATCGCGCTCTGGGTTGGCTCGTCGACAGTCGTGACATTGAAGCCCCCGCTGCGCATGTGCTGGACCCATGCGTTGCAGCAGCCACATGACGGATCCTTGTACACGCGAACCGGAGTCGCGACCGCGGATGTTGCGGTGGCATTGGCCGATGTAGCCGAAGCGAGTGAAGTGCGCATGTCGTTGTCTGCACTGGCCGTTCGAACATCGGCGTGCCCGGCCGCGCACGCGGCGACGAGCAGACTTGTGATAACTGTTGCCGCGCTGAGGTGCGCGGACGGTAAGCGTCGCGACGACAATGTCTGCAACAGCCTCTGTAACTACGTCGGGGGAGTAGTCGTCATGCGTGGACCTCGTGATCGGTGAGCGACTGAAAGGGCGTGGCGTACCGGAACGATACTCCCAAAAATACATCGCGACACGTGCGCCGAATGCAAATGAGTCCGGGACGCTGGTCAGGATCGTAACCACCGCATGTTGCACCATCAGGATCATCCTGAGGAGGTACTGTGGAAAGTGAGATACACATGAGTCTGTTGAGTGTCATGGGCGCCCCTAGCCGCCGCGATTTTCTGAAGACGACGGCGATCGGTGCCGCCGCTGTTGCTCTACCAACGGTGCTGTCAGGTTGTCACGTCGTCGGAGCGATCGGCAAACGCAAGCTCGATTTCGGCGACGATTTCGGCGTGCTGAATTACGCCTACACGCTCGAGGCACTGGAGGCTGGGTTCTACGAGCGGGTGGTGAAGGCGCCGCCGCGCGACCTGCGTCCGGGTGAGTTCGAGGTGCTGCGGGATATCGGAGCGCATGAGGTTCAGCATCGACGTTTCTTCAAGCGCGCGCTCGGCGTGCTACGCGTCCAGCTACCGGAGTTCGACTGGAGCTCGATCGACTTCACGCGACGCGATACCGTGCTGGCCGCGGCCAAGAACTTTGAGGACACTGGCGTCGCGGCGTACAACGGCGCCGGCAAGCGCATCAAGTTGGCAGAGTTCCTCACGATCGCTGGAGAGATCGTTTCGGTGGAGGCACGACACGCGGCGACGATCCGTGATCTCATCGATCCGATGAGCCGCTCGTTCGCGGGCGATGACGTGATCGATGCACAGGGACTCGACCGCGCACTTCCGCCGTCGGAAATACTTGCGGTCGTGCAGCCATTCTTCAAGACGCCAGTGCGCGTCACCGGACTCTGAGGGAGACCGCATGAACAACTTCGAACCAAAGCGTCTCATCGAGGCGCATGATCCTGAGATCGCCAAGCGACTGGAGGCGCGTCACGAAGAGCTGCGCGCGGGTGCATCAACGTCCTCCGCGGTCAAAGCTGGGATGATGATGGGCTCCGCCGCCATTGCAATGGGTGCGGTGGCGAGTGACGTATACGGACAGGGCAGTGCGTTACCAGGTGTGGTGGCAGGCGTACTCAACTTCGCGCTGACGCTGGAGTATCTGGAGTCCGAGTTCTATATCCGTGGGGTGGGAACCCCGAATCTGATCCCGAGCGACATGTTCAATGTCTTTGATCAGATTCGCAAGCACGAAGTTGCGCACGTGGCGCTCCTTCGGGGCGTGCTTGGCTCACTTCAGGTTCCCAAGCCGGAGTTTGACTTCACCGGCGGCAGGGGGCGTGGTAACGGGCCATTTGCCGACGTCTTCTCGAACCCGCAGACGTTCGCGGCGCTATCGCAGGCCTTCGAGGATACCGGTGTCCGCGCATACAAGGGGCAGGCGTCCTATCTCATCGATAGCCCGGACATTCTGGAGACCGCGCTCAGAGTGCACGCTGTCGAGGCGAGACACGCCGCGGAGGTGCGGCGCATGCGCGATCAGAAAGGGTGGATCGTCGGAAGCAGCCGCGGCAATCTACCGCCGCAAACGCAACCGGTTTACAACGGGGAGGCGACGACGTTCCACTTCATCCTGGCACGGCCAGGCAGCGGCATCAGCATGACCGAAGCATTCGATGAGACGCTTACAAAAAGCCAGGTGCTCGACATCGTTGCGCCCTTCCTCGTTACTCGCTGATGCGCCCCGGCGGTCGGAGACCAACTATGAAATTCAGATCTTTCGCAGCGGCACTGGCGGCCGCTACATTCTGGACGGCGATCCCAGTCTCGCATGTCGCGCATGCACAGGCGCTCGGGCCGCAGAGACAGTTCATCGCCATTGAACCGGTCTACTCGCGACTGAGCCGCGATTTCGGATCGGGGCTCGATAAAAAGTCGCTCAACGGTTACGGAGGGCGGTTGTGGATTAATCTTGCGCCCTTCTCGGGGCCATCGAGCAACCTGATCGGAAAGACGGCGCTCGCCCTCTTCAGCGTGTACTCTCCACCCGGCGACGGCGTCAGCGTCGTGCATTACGGCGCCGAGCTGGATGTGCATGCGACCAATGTGCCTTACGGTCTGATTCTGGATCCGTTCGTCTCTTTGGGCGGTGGTGTGCTTCGGACTCGTACAACAACAGGTAATGCTGTCGGCGCGATGCCGGGCACGGTGAACAAGTTTGCGTTCACGCCTGGGGTGGGGTTGCGTATCCCGCTGTTCAATCACGTTCAGGGGCGTGCGGACTTTCGTGACGCGCTCGTCTTCGGCGATCAAGATGGCACGAGTGGCAACACCCGTACGTCGAACAACCTCGAGTTCCTCGCATCCGTCGGTCTCACATTTTAGCCGCGCGGCCAGTGCAGCAATAAGTGCAGCAATAAGTGCAGCAAGAAACGGCTGACGGGTGGATCGGGCGCGCCGTGGGGAATATTCCCGACGGCGCGCTTCTGGTTTCAGCGAGCGTCTCACGCGGCGCGCGCGGAGGCGGCAGATTTAATTCATGCGAGTGATCCTACAGCGGGTATCGGAGGCCGCTGTGCGCATCGGCGGCGCGGTGGTCGGCGAGATCGGAAGCGGCTTTCTCATCCTTGTCGGCTTCACCCACGCGGATACGAGCGAGGAGGTTGCGTGGATGGCCGATAAGATCCTCGGTCTGCGGCTCTTCCCGGACGCGGATGGCAAGATGAATCTGGGCCTGGCGGACACTGGTGGCGCACTGCTAGTCGTATCCCAGTTCACGCTGTACGGAGATGCCCGGAAGGGGCGGCGCCCGTCATTTATACACGCGGCGGCCCCTGAGTCAGCGATTGCGCTATACGATTCTTTCGTCGAGTTGCTACGCGCCTCCGGGGTTGAAATTGGGACGGGGAAGTTTGGCGCCGACATGCAGGTGGCACTGATCAACGACGGGCCGGTCACCCTCTTCATTGAGCGTGAGTCGCAGTGAGCCGGATCGCTGTCGAAAGGTTGTGCTGGCCGGAATGCTGGACGCGTGGTATCGTTGGCGTGATCTCGTCACTTCCAGAGGGGGAGTCCATGCACTCGTCGCGCGTTAGTCTGATCACGCTTGTCGCCGTTATGTGTGTTGCACCAGCCGCGCTTCGCGCGCAGGCTAGGCCAGTCATTCCCGATTTGTTGCGCCGCAACATGGTGCTAGTGAATCCGCTGGCCGCGATTTTCAACGTGTACAGCGGCGAGTACGAGCGCACAATCAACCCCTCCACAACACTTGGTGCGGCGGGGACTTATTACGGCTTCACCAGTGATGACATCAATTATTCGACCGCGGAGATCAAGGTGCGATACTACCCGCAGGAGCATGCGCTCAGCGGATTCTCACTAGGCGCCTCGGCCGGCGCAACACGTGTCTCCGAGAACTTGTACTGCTCAGGGGATATCTGCGATACTCGTGCAAGCAGCACGCATCCCACTCTGGGGATCGAGCTGGATTACAACTGGCTGCTTGGGCCGAGTCGGCGCTTCGCGGTGGGAACTGGCATAGGAGCGAAGCGGCTGTTTGGCATCAACGATGACTACAGTGGTCTGGTGGCGTTGCCGACCGGCCGCCTATCCGTAGGGCTTGCGTTCTAGCGCTGTCTGACCTGCACCTCACTCCGTTCAATCAGGGACCCTCTCTCCGTTGTCGAACGTAACAGTCGTCCTTGCCTCAGCGTCGCCGCGTCGGCGCGAGCTGCTCGCGCTCGTTGGGGTTCCGCACACGATCTCTCCTGCGGATATCAACGAGTCGGTCCGATCGGGTGAATCCCCTCGGGATCATGTTGAGCGACTCGCACGTGAGAAGGCAGCCGTTGTAGCCGCCCGCTACCCTGACGCGCTCACGATCGCTGCAGACACTGTCGTCGTGCTCGACGGCGACATCATGGGCAAGCCCACGAGCGGGGACGATGCCGAGCGTGCACTCGCGCGGTTAAGTGGCCGGACGCATACCGTGGTGACCGGGATGGCGTGCTCGTTCAACGGCAAGACCGTCTCTGCCGTAGAGGAGGTGGCCGTGACGTTCAGGCCGCTCTCCGCAGCCGATATCAGCGAGTACGTCGGGACAGGTGAGCCGATGGACAAGGCGGGCTCGTACGGCATACAGGGATATGGCGCCACAATCGTACAGCGAATCGATGGCGATTATTTCGCCGTGATGGGTCTGTCGCTCGTACGGCTTGTGGAAATGATGAAACAGCTAAGCGTGCACTACCACTTCGGTCGAGTGCCGCTCTCTACGTAGATAGCCCCGTGTCGCGGGGCAGGAAGGGCGTGATGATCCGACGACTTCTTACCCTGGCTGCGCTGCTTGCGGGCACGATTGCCGCGAGCCCGATCAGCGCCCGCGCACAGGTCGGCGCGACCACGGACATCCTTACCGGGCGCGTGGTTGGGCCCGACGGCGCCCCGATCGAGAACGTTACCGTTGCGGCGCAATCGGCTGAGAGCGGCATAACGCGCACCAAGCATACCGGTGCGGACGGCCGCTACACTATCCTGTTTCCCGATGGCGGCGGACAGTACCGCGTGGAGTTCCGGGCTATCGGTTTTCAGCCAGTGCGCCGGAACATCGCTCGACAGGGAGACGAGGACCGGCTCGTTGCGGATGTGAAGCTGGGCTCGCCGGTGGCGGCACAGCTCACGGGCGTCACCGTTACGGCCCGCCAACCTACGCGCCAGCGCGGTGGTCGGGCACAGACGCCAGGCGAGGAAGGGAGAACTCTGGGTCAGGAGCAGCTTGCGCGACTACCAGTGGATCAGAGCGACCTTGCCGCGGTCGCCGCGCTGGTGCCGGGCGTGATCCCAGTTGAGGGCACTGATTCAACCGCATCATCGTTCTCGGTCGCGGGCCAGCGCTCCACGCTCAACAACACGACGCTGGACGGGCTCTCATTCGGGAGCTTCTCGGTACCGCAGGAAGGGCTCCGCGGCACTCGTGTGATCACCAACACGTACGATCCCTCGCGTGGCCAGTTTAGCGGTGGCGAGATTGCGTCTACCACGCGCGGCGGCACCAATCAGCTAACGGGCGGCTTCACCTACTCTCGGCGCGATCCCACCCTCGAGTTTGAGGGGGCGGACAGCTCTGTGATCTCGCCGGTGTTTCTGCAGGATCAGATAAGCGCTGGATTGGGCGGTCCGATTGTGAAGGACAAGTTCTTTGCGTTCGCATCAGGCCAGTATCGGCGCCGGAGTGATCCGTTCCAGTCACTCCTGGCCACGTCGCCGGCCAGCTTGAGCGCTCTCGGGTTGCAGCCCGACTCGGTCGCGCGATTCGTGAATGCGGTCAATGGATTCGGCATTCCTTCATCCGCGCTCGTTCCGGATAGACGCATCGGAGATAACGTTTCCGGATTGATACGCCTGGATTATTTCGTGACCGATGCGCACACGCTCACCGTTCGCGCCGACTACCG
>JBBSHV010000163.1:0-6154 GCA_038232435.1 Gemmatimonadales bacterium
GAGGTGCTGGAGGAGCTGACCGTGGAAGCCGTGCGTGAGAAACTGGAATCGCTGGCGTTCATGCGATTCGCGGCGGCTGTGTAGTAGGGCGGGGCCCCAGCCGCGCCTTCTTAATAGAGGTGGGGCTACAGCCTTGCCCTACCAAACGGTTGGCCGGCGCGTATTTTCTGCGCACTATCGGTAGCCCGGACTGGTATCCACCGCCAACCATATTCCCATGCGACACATCCCGCGGCTCGTGCGTGCGGCCGTCCCGCTCTGCGCGTTGGTTAGCGCTGGTGCCGGAGCGCAGGCACCAGCCAACGCCACAGCCAAAGCGCCAACGAAGACGCTGGCCAGAGTATCAGCGCCGCCCTCGTTTTCTGTTCCGAAGCTCCCCGTCGAGCGGTACACGCTCCCGAATGGACTGACCGTACTACTTTCTCCGGATCATGCCGCGCCTGTTACCGCGGTGGACATCTGGTATCATGTCGGCTCCAAAAATGAGCTGCCCGGGCGCACGGGCTTCGCGCATCTGTTTGAGCACGTGATGTTCAACGGGTCGGAGCACATCCCATATGGCGTGCACTTGAAGACCATCGAGAATGCCGGTGGTAATCTCAACGGTTCGACCTGGAACGACCGCACCAACTATTTCGAGGCTGTGCCGAGCAACGAGGTGGAAACCGCGCTCTGGCTCGAATCCGACCGAATGGGATTTTTGCTGCCGGCACTGGATCAGGCGAAGCTCGATGCGCAGCGCGAGGTCGTGAAGAACGAGCGTCGGCAGCGTGTGGATAACGTACCATATGGCTCGGAGGACGAAGTGATCGGCGCGGCGATGTATCCCGCGTCGCATCCGTACTCGTGGCCAGTGATTGGATCCATGGCAGATCTATCGGCCGCGTCTCTGGATGACGTGAAGAACTTCTTCCGCAAGTACTACGCACCCACGAACGCCACGCTCGTCGTTACTGGCGACTTTGAGCCGGCCGCGACCAAGGCGCTGATCGCGAAATATTTCGGCCCGATCCCAGCTGGGCCCGCGATTACGCGGCCTAGCGTTCCGAAGACTACTCTCCCCGTGGAGAAGCGCCTGGTTCTCGAGGATATGCGTGCCAAGCTCCCGCAGATGAGCATCACATGGCCGGCGGTCGGTGACGTCGATCGGGATGATGCTCCCCTGCATGCGCTCGCGGACGTGCTCACGCAGGACCGCACAAGCAGGCTCACCAAGCTGCTCGTCTACGACCGCCAGCTCGCGACGCGTGTATCTGCGACCCAGAACTGGCGGGATGGGGAGAACGCAGGTCGATTCCAGATCAGTGTTACCCCACGACCGAACGCGTCGCTCACGCAGATCGAGATGTTGATCGACAGCACGCTCGCTGGCCTGTTCACGTCGCCTCCGAGCGCGAATGAAGTTGATCGCTTCAAGAACACGACGCGTGTCAACTCGGTCATCAATCTTGATGGCGCGTTGAACAAGGCTGAGATCCTTGCCCGAGGACAGACATTCTTCGGCGACCCGCTTCACTACGTGGTAAGGACCGATGAGCTACTGGCTGTAACTCCGGCTGATGTCGCTCGCGTGACGAAGCAGTATCTCACGCCGGGACGCGTAGTGGTCAGCATGGTTCCAGCTGGCAAGCTGGACCTCATCTCCAAGCCAACACTCGCGTACACCAATGTCACGCCGAAGGCTGAAGCGGCTGCAGTGAAGCCTTCCAATATGCCGTCGGTTACACCTTCCGCGACGCCGGTTCCAGCCCCCACGTCTGCAAAAGTTCCCACGACAGTCAAGACGGAGAAGCAATAGCATGCGATTCAGATACTGCTCGACATCAGCTTCAGCGGCTTCAGCTGTCATCGCGATCGGTGCATTCATCGCAGTTGCAGCGGTTGCCGGAGCGCAGGCGGACTCTTCCTTCGACCGTAGCAAACCGCCAGTCGCAACGGCTTCCAAACCGCTCACGTTCCCACATGCGCAGACCCGGAAGCTGGTGAACGGGGTGCCGATCGTAATACTCGAAGATCACACCTCACCGGTTGTGAGTGTGGTCGCCGTTCTCGATATCCCCGCGCGTCTGGAGCCGGTGGGTAAGACGGGACTCTCCACCACTCTGACCGCGATGTTGAGTGAAGGGACAACGACGCGCACTGCCGATCAACTCGCCGACGCATTCGCCGAGATCGGTAATAGGGTCTCGCCCACCAGGTTCTACACGATCACCAGCAACGTCGACCGTTCGTTGGAACTCATGGCCGATGAGCTGCGGCACCCATCCTTCCCGCAGGCCGCTCTGGACCGCGTCAAAGCGAACCAGATCGTACAGCTACGCCGCGCCAAGGAAGACCCAACATACCTCGGGATCCGCGCATTCGGAAACGTGGTGTACGGATCGGAGCATCCATACGCCCGCTCAGCAACCGAGAGCGAGGTGGCGTCCATCACACGTAACGATATTACGTCGTACTACAACGAGTATTACCGACCGCCCAACGTAAGCTTCGTTGTTGCCGGTGACATCACGCCCGCACAGGCGGTCGCCAAGATGTCGCGCGCTTTTGGCGATTGGCAAGCGGGTGGCAAGGTGGCGAACGCGGTATCGGTTCCCAAGGGCGTCGCCGCTGAAACGATCTATCTTGTCGACCGTCCCGGATCGCCGCAGAGCGTGATCGTTGCCGGCGCGCTCGGTCCGCGTCGCGACGCGAATGATTACTTCGCCACCGATCTCGCGAATACTTCGTTTGGTGGTGCGTTCACGAGCCGAGTAAATCTTAACTTGCGCGAGGACAAGCACTACTCGTACGGAGCTAACTCTTTCTTCAGTTATCGCCGCGTACCGGAGCCCAGCACGTTCATGGTTTACACGTCCGTTGCGGCGTCGAAGACGGATAGCTCTCTGGTACAGCTTGCCAAGGAATTCGGGGACATTCGCTCTATGCGTCCGATAACGCCGGCGGAGCTGGCATTCGCGAAGTCGTCAGCGACGAAGGGGCTGCCGCTGCAGTTCGAGACGATAGGAGCGCGGGCCGGTGCGATTGCGGGGTTGGTGCGCGAGGGATTGCCGCTGGATTACTACAACACGGTTGTGCAGCGGTACACCGCGGTGCCACAGGATGCGGCGCAGCAGTCAGCGTTGCGTTACCTTGATCCAGCAAAGATGGCTATCGTTGTCGTAGGTGACCGAAAAGTGATCGAGCCCGGCATTCGCGCGGCGAACGTGGCGCCGGTCGTGATCATCGACGAGAACGGAAACCCGGTGAAATAGTGTTACACACAAAACACGGAACGCCCAACCGACTTCGGCTGGGCGTTCCGTGTTTCTGCGAGTGGCTGAGCTGCTCAGTGCCTGACGAGGAACCAGTAAGCTGCGGTACCCACCACAGACACGGCGGCAAGTATGGCGACGGACAGCCATGCTCCGTGGGTTGGTTGTACCGGGATTTCGGGGGTTGCGGGCTGAGGAAAGGTCAGCGTTGGGCGGCGAGCATCGACATTGCTCTGTCGCTGCCCCGGGCGAGCTATCCTCATGGCGACCGGAAGTCGGTCGCATGTATAGATGAACTTCATTGTCCCCACGAAAAACATGTCGCCTTCGTGCAACACCTGGGGTGCCGTAAGCGGGACGCCGTTCAGCACCGTGCTAGTGGCACCCGTCGGTGAAAGGACGAAATCGTCTCCCTCATACGTGATCCCGGCATGGTGCCGTGATACCGAGACCTCGTTCACCGTGATGTCGCATGCGGTGTCGCGCCCGATAGAGAGGCTTCCTGCTTCGTGGAGCGGGTACGCCCGGTGTTCATACGTGTGTATGATGTACGGTGCGCTGCTGGGAACCGCGACTGGATCCGTCATGATAGTGAGTAGACGAGCGGGCGGGGAGAAGGGAACATCGTTTGTCAAGCCTAGGGGTTGTCATCGATCGCGCCCACGTCGCGATGATGCCACCCGTAACGTCCCCTGGAGTATCGGCCATCACCGCGCCGGGGTGTAGAGGCCGAGCCGTCTCGTCGCTGCTGGCATGTGGGGAGCAGTTCTTGCGACCGCAACGACGCTCGATGCCCGGAGCTGGTACACCGGGCAAGCGTGAGGGCGACCGCCGGTCCCCCCTACAACAACATATGCCCATGCAATATCGCAAGCTCGGCAACAGCGATCTCGATATCTCCGAGATCATACTCGGCTCCTGGTTAACGTACGGTGTGGGCGTGGAGCGAGACCACGCCGTTGCGTGCGTCAACCGTGCGTTCGATGTCGGCATCAACTTCATAGATACCGCTAACATTTACGGCAAGGGCGCGGCGGAGACGTTCCTGGGCGAGGTATTGAAGGGGCGCGATCGGTCGTCGTACATGCTCGCGACCAAGCTGTTCTTTCCCATGACGAGCACCGACCGCGGCCTTTCGGCGCAGCAGATCCACAAACAGTTGGACGATTCACTCAAGCGGCTGCAAACGGACTATATCGATCTGTATCAGTGCCACCGCTTCGATCCCAACACTCCAATAGAGGAGACAATGCGCGGTTTCACCGAGGTGGTTCACTCGGGTAAGGTGCGCTTCATTGGATTCAGCGAGTGGACACCGGAGCAGATCCAGCGAGCGTTGGACATTCCAAACGTTGTAAAGTTCGTCTCGAGCCAGCCGCAGTACTCGATGCTCTGGCGCAAGCCGGAGGACGGAGTTTTTCAGGTCTGCGCCGAGAAGGGCATCAGCCAGATCGTCTGGTCGCCCCTGGCTCAGGGAATACTTACGGGCAAGTACAAGCCTGGCCAGCCGCCTCCGGCGCAATCGCGGGCGACCAATCCGGAGATGAATCATTTCATGGGGCCGGACCTCATGAACGACAAGGTTCTCTCGGCCGTCCAGAAGCTGGAACCGATAGCGCGCAGCCTGGATCTGTCCATGGCGCAACTGGCGCTGGCCTGGGTACTGCGCCAGCCGAATGTCGCCGCGGCTATCATCGGTGCAAGCAAGCCTGAACAGGTCACTGACAACGTGGGCGCGTCGGGCGTGAAGCTGAGCGACGATGTGCTGCGCCAGATCGACGAGATCATTCTGCCGGTGGCTCAGACGTAGCGATCAGCTCCGGGCGTCCGCTTAACGTGCCAGCTTAACGTGCCAGCTTAACGTGCCAGTCTAACGCGCTTGCGGGTCGTCGGAGAGGTGTTCCTGGACGATGAACCAGCGGTCGCCGCGCTTAACGAAGGCGGCGGTCCAGGCACCGCCGAAGACGTGCGTCATGCCGTTCGGCTGAGTGTGCGGAATGCGATAGATCGCGGTCATCACGGCGGCATCCGGAGCGAGTACGTCGATGTACATCGACGTCCATTGGACGTGCGGGTCGCGCATGTTGCGCACCACGTTTTCCCAGAACGCGGCGATCCCCAGCCGCAGCGAATCGCGCGACGTGGTCACTCGGCCGCCGCTCGCGGAAACGATGCGGCCTGTAGGTGCGTACAGCGCCATCAGGTTGCCGACGAGGTTGGGACGGGTGAAGTCGTAGGCGGCGGTCACCTCGTTTCTGATGGTCCGTTCCGCCGCGGCGCGCTGGGCTGGGGAAACCCCGGAAACCGAGTTGGAGCAGGCGAACGCTCCCGTGGCAGCGAGGAACACCAGTACAACCGTGATTGGTCGAGCCGAGTAGTGCATGGGATGGAACCTTTTAAACCATTGGGGTCTTTCCAGGTACTAATATGTTGAAGGTAGGCCCATCCGGAGGACACATGCGTAAGGGATCGCTGGCCGCCGCCGTACTGACGGTGTTTGCTGTAACAGCATGCAAGGGAAAAGATCGGGCGATGGACGATGATCTGGCCAAGGACATGGCGCTGGCGTCGAGCTCGGACGGGTTGTCGCTCGCCCCGTCGCACGGATATCAAACCACAGTATCAGCCGAGGAGCGATCGCCGGAGGCGCGACCGCGGGTGGCGTCCTCGGCGCGATCGACGCGGAGTACACCGCATCGCACGCCGCACCGTGACCGCGTGGCCGCGCATCACACGACCCAAGTGGCCTCAGTGGCTGCTCCAGTGCCGGAGGACGCTCCCGCGCCCGCGCCTGAAGCAGCGGCCGAACCGACGCAGGTTGCTGATGCACCGGTCGCTGACGCGTCCGTTTCAGAGTCGTCCAGGCCACATCCTGTTGCTGTCGGGTCTTATCCAGGCAC
>JBBSHV010000164.1:0-6141 GCA_038232435.1 Gemmatimonadales bacterium
CGTCGCTGACTTGTGCTTGTACGTGATGGAGAAACCGTCCCACGCCGCCGGGATGCACGGGATCATGGTCAGCGTGTCACCGAGCTTTGTGAATCCCAGAATCGCTTCCAGCCCGGTGCGGTATACCCAGCTCGCGCTCCCCGTGTACCACGTCCAACCGCCGCGTCCAAGATGCTGGTCCGCGGTATAGATGTCGGCGGCGACGACGTACGGCTCGACCTTGTAGCGCTCGACATCGTCCCTGGTGACGCTGTGCGTGAGCGGGTTGAGCATCTGGAACAGTTCGAACGCCCGCGTTCCGCGCCCCGCCAGAACTGTCGCCCACACGGCCCACGTCGCTGCGTGTGTGTACTGCGCGCCGTTTTCGCGCACGCCCGGCAGATATCCCTTAATGTATCCGGGATCATGCGGCGACTTGTTGAACGGCGGCGTGAGCAACATGATGAGACGGGCATCGTCGCGTACCAGATGCTTCTCGACCGAATCCATCGCCATCTTCGAGCGCTCGGGGTCACCAGCGCCGGATAGAAGACTCCAGCTCTGCGCGATCGAGTCCATCTTGGCCTCGTCGCTCTTTGATGATCCAAGTGGATATCCATCATCGTAGTACGCGCGTACATACCACTCGCCATCCCACGCGTTGGTCTCGATACCATTGCGATACCGCGCCGCTAGCTGCTTGAATTCGTCCTGCGCGGCGACATCTCCCATACTGGCGCTAATGGGAGCGAAGCGCTCGAGCGTGGTGATCAGGAACCACGCAAGCCAAGTGCTGACACCCTTCCCTTCCACACCGACGCGAGAGAAGCCGTCGTTCCAATCGCCGCTCCCGATCAGGGGCAAATCGTGTTGACCAAAGGTGGAGGCATGTCTCAGCGCGCGAATGCAGTGATCATACACGGTGCCGATCTCATCTGACTGCTGCGGAAGATCGTACAGCTCCTGCTCACCGGGCGCGAGCTGGCGCATGGTGATATACGGCATCTTCTCATCCAGAATTGATCTATCGCCGGTGACGGCGACGTAATGCGCCGTCACGAAGGGCAGCCACACCAGATCGTCAGAGAATCTGGTGCGTACGCCGCGCCCGCTCTGCGGATGCCACCAGTGCTGCACATCACCTTCGACGAACTGCCGTCCCGCGGAGCGTATGATGTGCGCGCGCGCAACCGGCTGATCCGTGTACAGGAATGCCATACAATCCTGCAACTGATCGCGGAATCCATACGCACCACTGGACTGATACAGCGCGGTACGTCCCCACATGCGGCACGACAGCGCCTGGTACAGCACCCAGCCGTTCTCGACTCGATTGAAGCTCTCGTCCGGTGTCTCTACTTGGATGGTGGACAACCGCGACCGCCACGAGTCGACCGCGCGCTCGACCTCACCATTCGCGGTCGCCACAGTCAGGTAGCGCTTGATGACTGTCCGTGCACTCTCCTCCGACTTGTTCGAGCCGAGCAGCACCACGATTTCCGCCGTTTCTCCGGCGTGCAGCGTGATGGATCCTTGCAGCGCGCCGCACGGGTCCACTACCTCGCCCACCGATTCTCCCAGTGCCGCCTTGGACAGCGCCGCCGGCCGGGCCGGCGTTCCATTGCGCCCAATGAACTCGCGGCGATCCGCAGTGTAGCTGGACACGTCGCCGCTCATGGACAGGAATGCGACCTCATCGGCGTACTGCTGATCGTAGAAGTTCTGACCGAAGATGGACCGCGTCTCGACGTCGAACGACGTGTTGATGTGTTGCTGCGTCAGGTCGCGCGACACGCCGAGCACCCATTCGACGTAGCAGGTAACGGTAAGCCGTTTGGGCGAGCGGCCGGTGTTGGTGATATTGAGCGTCGTAATCTTTACGGCATCATCCGTCGCCATCGCCATCCTGAGCGATGTGTGGATGTCACCGTGTTGATGCTCGAATATCGAGTACCCGGTCCCGTGCTTCACCACGTACTCCGTCATCTCGCGGATCGGCGCCGGTGTCGGCGTCCACACATCGCCGGTCTCGTCATCTCGCAGATAGACGCAGTCGCTGTTCGGATCACGGACAGGGTCGTTGTGCCATGGCGTAAGACGATAGAAAAAGCTGTTCTCGGACCAGGTGCAGCTGCTGCCGCTCTCGGTGACCACGAATCCACCCGCGGGGTTAGCTACCACATTGGACCACGGTGCTGGAGGAAGCGTGGTTCCATTCAGCCGCAGTTCGTACTCGCCTGCGTAATTGAAGAAGCCGTATCCGTTGGCTGCCGGCGAGTCGTCGGGGAGATCTGCCCGTGTGTCTGCCCGTGTGTCTGCCCGTGTGTCTGCCCGCGGATCCACCGCGGCCGCGGCAACCGCCGCAACCGTGCGGCGCGCGTATCTGGGTTGCACTGGTGCGTCGGGCCGGCCGGAGTACTCTTTCTCGTTCTCCGACGCGTCCAGCAACTCGCCCAGGCCGAGACCGTCGCACGCAACATGGACGCGCGCCATCGCTCGTAACAGTGCTACATCTTCGCTGGACAGAACATTGCAGCGGCGAATGAAAACGCCGCCCGGCTTGTCCAGCAGCGCCGCCTCGCTCGACGCCATAACGGTAGCGGTGACCGCGTCGTGCAGGTCCTGCAGATACGACGGCGGATGCTCATTCAGGATCACGATGTCCGACGTTACTCCCTTGAGCCGCCAGTAATGATGTGCTTGAAGCAGCTGCCGAATACTCGGGATGCCATCGTTCGATTCGATCGTAGCGAGCAGGATCGGGTTGTCACCCGATATTCCGAGCGCCCACAGTGCCTGCTGCCCGCGCGTGTTGTCGCGTAGATCCACATCGGTCGGTCGCAGTTGCGGATGTGGGTAGGTGAGGTATCCCGCCAACTGCTGGTACAGCGCGGCGTCGGTTGGCGCGATGCCGAGGTCACGCAGCTCGGCCTGCGCCTGTGCCCAGCTCAGGTCCAGTGCGCGCTTGGCACTGAACGGATCATCGTACAGATCGGCCAACTCCACCGCGCGCTCGTGCGTCTCCGCAATAAGTGTCGTGAAGCTCACCGGAACCGACTTGCCCGGCTCGACGCGGATTCTCACGCGAAGCGAGAATATCGGATCAAGCGGCGCACCGGTGGTGTTGGACAGCGTGCCGCCCGGATCCATTGCAGATGGGTGTCGCACAGACTTGCCGCGCCCGATGAACCGCGCGCGATCGGTCTCGTATGTCACCGGCCCGATACGCTCGGGTCCAGTCGCTACCACGTGCGCTCCCCAATAAACCTTTTCATCGCTCGAGCGCGGTCTGCGTGTCGCGATGATCGCGGAGTGCTCCTGCACCCACTCCGTTTCTACAAAAAGATTTCCGAATGCCGGATGCTGTCGGTCGTTAGCGAGCGGTTGCAGCACGATCTCGGCGTAACTGGTCAGCTCGATCTCGCGCACTTCGCTGGAGCGGTTGGTGATGGTGACACGCCGCACCTCGGCTGCATCGTCGGATGATACGACAACCTCCATCTCTGTTTCTATGTCACCATCGCGCCGCAGGAACTCGACGCGATCGCTCGCGAACAGGACGCGGTACCAGTCGGCGTCGACTCCCACGGGCTGGTGCGCTCCACTCCAGACGCGTCCACTGCTGATATCCCGAACGTAGATCCATTCGCCGTGATTGTCGCGTGTGGTGTCGCGCCGCCAGCGTGTTATCGCAATGTCGCCGTACCGGCTGTAGCCGCCGCCGGCGTTGGATATGAACGTGGTGTATGGTACGTTTCCGAGAATCGCGATGCGCGGCTGCGGCGTGTACGCCGTGTCCATGACCCGGGCCGCGGGCTTGGCTGTCTCCACCGGAACCATCGGAGCCGGCTCGTCCTCGTTTCCAGTCCGCTGAATTATCAACCTTCGCGGGATGCGCTCCTGCAACACGAGCTCGTTGGAGCGCACGAGCGGATCAGCGTGGAAGCGTCGCTGCCACAGCTGGCGCTGCAGCACATTCGTGAGCGCCACCAAGCTCATGCCGATGTGATGTGCCATGTACGCACCGACCACCGCGCGATTGGACCCCGGCGCCGGCCGCGTATAATCGATGGCGTCGCGGAAGCCGTATGGCCCGAGCGCGCCATCAGCTTCGAGGACCTGCAGATTCCGCAACGACTGCCTTGGCTCGACCAGCGTCGCAAGCACCGTCGCGTATGGCGCCACGACAAGATCCTTGCTGAGACCGCGTTTCAGCGCCAGATCGGGAACGCCGAACGCGCGGTACTGATATACCTGGTTCCGATCGCGCACGTTGTACGCGGATTCCGATACGCCCCACGGCACGTGCCGCTCGATACCGTATCCTATTTGTCTCCGCACTGCCCCATGATACGTCTGGTCCAGCAGCGTGAATGGGTATGACTGCGTGACGAGCACCGGCATGAGATACTCGAACATGCTCCCGCTCCACGACACCAGCGCTCGTACTCCCTTGTCCGAAGTGAGCGCCCGCCCGAGGTGGAACCAGTGCTCCACCGGCACGTCGCCCTTCGCGATCGCCACGAACGAGGCAAGGCGTGCTTCTGATGCCAACAGATCGTAGTACGAGTTGTCGAACGTACTCGCCGTGGTGTGATAGCCGATGGAGAAGAGCTTGCGCTTCTCATCGTACAGAAACGTGAAATCCATCTCCATCGCGTACGTGAACGCGCGGTCAGCGATCGCTCGCAACCTGGTGGATTCATCGCCCGCGTCCTCGCCGGGCGCGACCGTTCCCTGCATCCTCTCGCCCGGCGCAGCCGCGAGAATTCCGCCGCCCAGCGACTTGCCGCCGATGTCCATCTCCGAGGTGCGCGGCTGCATTCCATGAATTATCTGAATGCACGCCTGTTTGAGCGCGATGAAATGCCCCGCAAGGTTGCCGCTGTCCACCGTCGATATGTAAGCCGGCTCCAGCACTTCCAGATTGGTGAGATCGTACCAGTTAAAGAAGTGACCGCGATGTCTACGCATCCGCTCGAGCGAACGAAACGCGCGCTCCAAACGCTCGATCATCTCCTGACGCGTGATGAAGCCCAGGTCCGCCGCGCTCACTGTCGACAGTAGCTGCAGGCCGATGTTCGTCGGCGAGGTGCGATACGCTACTTCCGGCTCAGGAGTTTCCTGAAAATTATCCGGCGCCAGCCAACTGGTCTTCTCACTGACGAAGTGGCTGAAGAACTCCCAGTGCAGCCCAGCGTATCGCAAGGCGCGTGCGCGCTCGGCTTGCGACAACTTGATCTCGCCAGGAATTGCGGGCACCGACAGCGATCCGGCAATGCTCGGCGACACCATCCACAGGATCGCCAGCGGAACAGTAGCCATGACCGTGAGGAAACGGCCGAAGCCCGTCATGTCCACCAACGTGGCCAGCGTGATCCCGCCAAGCGCAACGAGAACACCGAATGCGACAGCCGGCCACATGCGCCTGAACACCTCACGGTCGGCGGCGCCGGAACGCATCGCGCGCTCCACCTGGGATGCCGTCTGCCACTCGAGGAGATTGCGATGTGTTACAGTCGTGCGCGCAATGGTGCGCACGATCGCATCCCCGGAGACCCAGGCCTGGTGCGGCCAAAACGTCACGGCCAGCGCGAACTGCTCGCTGCTTGCCACCGCATCGCGAAACACCGCCGCAAAGTACGCCCGCCAGGATTGATCCACCGGCGGACGCACCAGCTCCCATACTATGGAAAAGAGCCAAGGGAACGCGATCAGTAGCAGCGCTACCGCCGTCCACGCCAGTGCCGGTCCCTTGAAGATGAACCACCCAACAACGAGCAGCACAAGCTGCGATATCTCCAACAGCGACCTGCGCAGATTATCGAAGATCTTCCAGCGCGACAGCGTGGACAGCCTGTTCAGCTCGGGGCCATCCGGGCCCGGCACAGTGCTCCCCAGCCAACTCACGATCTGCCAGTCGCCCCGTATCCAGCGATGCTTGCGGCGCGTGTACGTGAGATAGCGTGTTGGATAGTCATCGTACAGCTCGACGTCGGTCACCAGACCGGCGCGCGCATACGTCCCTTCAATCAGATCGTGACTGAGGAGCGTGTTCTCCGGGAAGCGTCCGCGCGTCGCTTCCTCAAAGAGCCTGACATCGTAGATCCCCTTTCCCGTGAAGCTCCCCTCGCCGTACAGATCCTGATACACGTCCGATAC
>JBBSHV010000165.1:0-6140 GCA_038232435.1 Gemmatimonadales bacterium
ACGCCTCCGTCCGCAACCGAAAGCCCGAGCCCCACGCCACCGGCGGTGCTCCTGGTGGTGAAGAACGGGTCGAATACTCTGGACAGAATGTTGGGCGGGATTCCCGGCCCATTGTCGACGACCTCAATCCGGATCTTGCCGCCGGAGTGCGATCCCGATCAGGAGAGGCAGAGCACGCTGCAACGTCCCCGGATGATCCTCCCGGAGCTCTGGAGTAGGAGAAGCATCCGGCCAAACGCAAGGCGAATCCAATGGGTCGTGCCATATCTGCCGAGCAGGTTATTTCTGCGGGATGACGGTGACGGCTATGACCGAGGATGTAGCGGGGATCGTGAAGTTAGGATGTCTCTGGGCCGCGGTCTGGATCGGTACGCTCTCGGAGGGGCCTACGTTCATCGCCATCGGATCCTGGACCGGCTTCTGGAAGGCGCCCGTGCCGGGCGGCGTGTCCTGCTCGGTGCCAGAATCATACAGAACCAGTTGTGACGTCACATCCCCGCTGGTTGGCGCGTTGCCGTTGAAGAGCTGAAGACCACCTTTACCGAAGCCGTAGAACCAGTCATTCGACTGGACGAACATCGTCTCCAACTGGAGACGACCACCGGGAGAGGCGGTGACGGTGAAGGTCGCCGTCTCTCCGGCGAAAATCGCCGGTCCGTTGTCGGGTCCACCGGGCGACTGAAAGACGCCGCTCGCAGTTACGTTCGCAGCACTGGCCAGCATTGTGGATTTGCTTCCGGGCAACGGCGGTCCGGGAAATCCGTCCTCGGCGATGCGTTTCGTTCCCGAGTCCGCGGACTGGCCGGGAGTGAATGTCGGGTCAGTCCCCTGGAACACCGCAAAGGCGCCCGGCGAGAGCGGAACGGTTCCCATTGCCCGGTCGGAAGCGATGGTGCCCGGGACGGATACGTTCTTCACTGTGACCGTGAAGGTAACGGATTTCGGAGGGGTGGAGCTCGCGAAGCTGCTGGCACACGAGGCCAGAAATGCTGACGAGCCGACAGCGGCGAGAATGGCGACGATTCTCCTGGTACTACTGATACTACTGATACTTCTTGTTGTATTCATGGTAGACTCTCCTTGGGTTGACAACGAGTTGCGCAGTTACGGTGCTAACTGACGTTCGCTGGTACAAACGCAGTGCTCTATTAGTAGGCAATGGCCAACCCACTCACGTCCGAAGCACGCTAACAACCGTAAATTATTGTGGCACAATCGTTTGCTCGCTTACCGGAGCTTAGTCAATGACCCGGTATATGTTTCATGAAACACTGCGCGTGAGATTGAAACTGTTCCATTTCTCCGGCCTTGTGCCGGTTCAGCGGTAATGTGATGTCACATTTCAACTGAGGCGGCGAGCTATTGTCGGAAGGTGTGTAAACAAAGAGGAAGAAGTTGATGACCTGCTCGGTCGACAGAAGTCGGAGCGCCGGACGGGAGACAGTGCTGTGGGCTATCGCAACGGGCATGCGAAACCCAGGAAGCTCGCATTGTCGATCGGCACGATCACCATCAAACGTCCGCGCGTACGAGATATGGAAGAGCGCTTCGTGAGCCGATTGCTTCCGCGCTTCAAGCGGCGTACAGTTCGTGCGCGGTGCCGACGTGGGTCGGGCCCATAAGCGGAGGAAGACGTTGCGGCGAGATTTTTACTGCTCGTAAAGCGTGGCATGTGTCGTGCATCGGGACAACCTTACACCTCTAGCAGAATACTACGACGTGACCTCGACCAACCCGTACGCCGAGTCGTCGGCGTCGCACGATGACCGCGAGACCTCCGGCCGCCAGCCACACGGCGGCAAGCACATGATGCACGGCTCGTACACGCGGTTCGCCGCGATGATCGCCACATCGACGTTCATCATGTTCTTCCTGATGTACCAGCTCGTCTACGAAACGGATCACCTGATGTTCAGCGTGAATCGCCTGATCGCCGCCATGGTCATGGGCGCGGTGATGGCCGTCGTCATGCTCGGCTTCATGTGGTCCATGTACGAGGGCAAGGGCGCCAAGATCGGCATCCTCGCCGGGGCGGCGCTGCTCGGCGTCATCCTACTCTTCGTCAACCGCGCCCAGAGCCTAATCGACGACACGCGGTTCATGAAGGCGATGATCCCGCATCACTCGATCGCCATCAACAACTCGCGCAAGGCGGACATCCGCGACCCGAGGGTGCGAAAGCTGGCGGACGAGATCATCGCCTCGCAGGTACGCGAGATCAGCGAGATGAAGCTGCTGATCGAGGACATCGACCGAAACGGCCGCCGCGGCGACATTCAGCTTCCAGCCCGTCCGGCCGTGGTCACCCCCGACATGGAGCCAAAGATCCGCGAGGCGGTTCAGTGATCGGGTCGCTCCGCTCCGCGCTAACCTGCTGGTTAATTACGGACGGCGATGGGATCTTGCAACCGCAATGGAGCGAACGCTCCGAAAGGACCGATCGAAATCTCGCCGCGCTTCACGCGCCCTGGCCCCAGCTGCCATTCCGCCAATAGATCTCCTCATTCGGTCGGGGGCCAACCACGTCTCTCGGTCTTTCCTCCGATTCAGTGGGCGTACGCCGATATCTACGTGGTCGAGAGGCGTACAATCCACCACCTCCGTTCTGTCCAGAATGTCTGTATCCAGAACATTCAGCTACTCTTGCCAGCAGCCAGTTCGGCTGCCGCATGGCGCTCGATTTGCAGCGGATCCTGCAAGCGGCGCTTGGGCGACGTGGACCGCAGAGGCATCCCCTCTGTGGATCCCTCTGCGGGTGCCTCTGTGGGCGAGCGCTTGTTGAGACTTTGTTGATGTTTGTTCATTCGGGGGAGAAGAGTATGAAGGAGGAGAGCACGAGCGGGCAGGGTGTATCGCGGAAGGACTTTATTCGGCTCGGCGCCGGAACTGCCGCGGCATTTTGGTTAGGCGCCTGCACGACACATGATGCTGGAACGCCGGCTGCTGCGGCCGGGCAGACCGATTCCACCGCAGCGCCGGGAACGGCGGCTCCAGGCCTTGATACCGCGTCCGCCGCGACAACATTTGTCGGCGACGTAGTGAACCTCAGGTACAACGACCCGTTCAAGCAGGGCATCCACCCGGTCTGGATTCACGGCAAGAAGGCGTTCCACCTGAATCTCGGCGCCGTGAGCGAACGCCCGGCGTACAAGATCGCCGAACAGTACCTGGTCCTTCGTGAAGCAGATTACAAACAGCCCACGCAAACGCCAGCCGAATTCATGGCCAAGTCGAAAACCATAGTTGGTGATCCGGTCTTCGATTCGGCGCCGGGGGACGCGAATTACAGCCCCATCTGGCACAATAACTGGGTGCTGGTGCCGGCCAGCTACCAACCAAATACGCTCAAGTCGGAAGAGGAAGTGAAGACGAGCGGCTACAAGATCGTCTCGACGACGATCTGGGTGAATTGACCCGTTCTCTAATCACGCTGGCGTGTCCAGCTACGCTGTAGTCCAGTACAGAGAGGCCGCCGGTAGATCCGGCGGCCTCTCTGCGTAATCGCCGCTACTCCGGCGACATTCCACGGGTCGCGGTCGTACTCCTGGCTCAGGATAGCTGCTGTTCGATGGTCTTCGTCAGCGGCGTCTGTACCTCCCCGGTGTGCTTTGTCGTCACGGTCTCGATCAGCACGATCCAGCACTCTTCGTCCGCTACCGGATTGTGCATGACTCCCTTCGGCACGACGTAGAACTCACCAGGACCGAGATCGACCTCGCCGTCCTCGAATTGGAGCGTCAGGCGTCCACGGACCACGAGAAACAGTTCGTCTTCATCGTCGTGCTTGTGCCACGCAAGCTGGCCCTGGGCTTTCGCGATCTTGATATACTGGTCGTTGACCTGGCCTAAGATCTTGGGTGACCAGAGTTCGGTGACGTGCTCGAACTGATGCTCGATGTTTACGGCTGTTTTCATTGCCTATGTTCCTGGACGGTTCATGACTGGCTATTCGAAGCGGCTTGCGGCGGTACGCATCTCGCGGAACAATCGTGCCAGGTCGCCTATCTGGAAATGCGCATTCAGCCCGCTCGGATTGGGAAGCACCCAAACGAGTGAGTTGCCAATCCGCTCGGATTGCGGCCCGAGCACCGCTTTGGGACGTCCAAATGCGACGCGGTATGCCGAGATGCCGAGGACCGCGACGACCCGCGGCGAGAAGTGACGGACTTTTAGCTCCAGATCCCGCCCGCCCGCGACCAGTTCGGTCGGGGATAACTCGTCGGCTCTGGCAGTGGCGCGCGGGACGACGTTGGTGATGCCACATCCCAGTGTCAGGAGCTCGTACTCCTCGTTCGGTGAGAGCAGCCGATCAGTGAAGCCGCTCGCGTAGAGCGCTGGCCAGAAGCGGTTCCCAGGTCGAGCGAAATGATACCCAACTGCCACGGTGTAAAGGCTCGGGTTGATTCCACAGAACAGGACGCAAAGCTCGGGCGCGATGACGTCTGGAACCGTTCCATCGACGGCCAGACGAATATCTTCGCGGCTGGGCTTCCGCGCCAGCATACCTTCCATTCTCCTTGCGGTCATAGCTGGCGATCACGACTGGCCATTATTGGTCAGCAGTTGGCTTTACGAAGCATAAAGCTATGGCCCGCTTTCTGCGACCGCAGAGCACCGGCTGTTCGACGATGCCGGCTCTTTGCCCGCGGAGCCGCAGCCCGACTGGTCTTCCTCATTGGTCTTCCTCAAGCCGCCACGGTGGCCACTATGACTCCTCGATATCCCGCCGTGGTGCATTTCCCGATCGCGCTTGCCATACTCTCGGTAGTAGCCGACGCAATAGCGTGGCTGACGCGAGATTCCGCAATCGCGCCGTCGCTATTTGCTGCCGGATGGTGGGCGCTCGTCGGGGCAGTCGTGCTCGGAGCAGTAGCCGTCGTACTCGGCCTCTCCGACATGCGACACGAGACGATCGAGCACGAGGCGCACCTACGTGTGCATCACCACATGCGTGTTGGCTTTACCGTTCTGGGCGCGCTCGGATTGCTTTTTGTCTGGCGCCTGGTAGGCGTGCTCAACGGCACGTTCGCGGTCGGGCTGGGCTACTTGGTCGTTGCCGTGATGGTCTTTGCGCTTGTCATGTATCAGGGCTGGCTCGGCGGCGAGCTCGTGTTTCGGTATGGAGTGGGCGTGGCGCCCACCGGACAGGGACGGCACCCGGAGCCATCCGCGTCCGAACCCAGCCACGCTGATCATGGATAACGGCAGCGGTACGGACAGTGGTATGAAGATGAAGCAGAAGCGACATGTCCAAAGGGCAGGTCCTCGTGGGTGAGGAAACCTGATCCTGGACCCTGGCCGGCTTCCTGATCGGCGCTGTTGCCGGGACCGCACTTGGCCGGGCACTCGGCGACGGTGTGATCAGCGCGCGAGGTGTTTCCTGGCAATGGGAAGTTGACTAGCCAGGACGAGGAGCTCAGACGCGTGAAGCGGGAGCTGGAAGTGATGCGTCAGGAGCGGTCATTACTACGTTCTGGATCGCACCAACGGGAGGTTCCTGTCGGCCAAGCCATTCGCCAGGGTTACGTGGGCAAAGGGGATCGACTCACGGAGCGGCCGGCCGATAGTGGACTCGGCCGCACTCCTCTCGGCCGGGATGGAACCGGTGTGTCCCGGACCGGCTGGTGCAAAGGAGTGGGTACACATGTCGTATTCCCCACAGACGGGGATGGCGTACATACCCGTGATCGAGAACTGCGCCAACTTCCGCAACGGCCAGGCGTACTATCGCACCGGCCTTCCTTTCTGGGGCAGCATGGCGGAGCCAGCGGCGAACGGGCCGGCCGAGTCGCACGGGAAGCTGCTCGCGGTGAATGCGGCGAGCGGTGATTCCGTCTGGGCGATCCACACCGACGAGCCGGTGGTGGCGAGTGTTCTGAGCACAGCTGGGGGGGCTGGTGTTCTGGGGTGAGGCAACCGGCATGTTGCACGCGACGGATGCGAAAACCGGAAAGGACGTGTGGACCCATGAGGCGCCGATGGGGGTGCACGGCTCGCCAATGACGTACACCGTAAACGGGAAACAGTATGTCGCCTTCCCGGTGGGTTGGGGCGGATGGATCAACGGCTACGCTCCGGGGCTGGCGGCACAGCCCAGGGGACATCTGCTTCTGGTATACGCGCTGCAGTAACGCGCTCCC
>JBBSHV010000166.1:0-6089 GCA_038232435.1 Gemmatimonadales bacterium
CCGACGGTGTGGATCCGGGACACGGATCGGCCGGTGGCGCTGAGCCGTCGCTGGGTGAGCTTTTAAAGCAGCTCAGCACAGACACGGCCGAACTGGTGCAGCAGGAGGCGAATCTCGCCAAGGCAGAGCTCGCGCAAGCCGGCAGCGTCCTGGCGCACGATGCGATGAAGGTGGGCATTTCTGTCGCACTCGCCTGGACGGGCATGCTGGCATTGACGGCATTTCTCATCGTTGGGTTGGGCGATCTGCTCAACAATTACTGGCTATCAGCTCTGATCGTGGGTGTGGTTTTCCTCGCGGTCGGTGGGATCATGGCGAAAAACGCCATCGCCGACGTCAAGCGTCGCGGCCTCAAGCCAGAGAAGACGATAGCCACGCTCCGCGAGGATGCATCGTGGGCGGGACAGCAGGCGCGAGAGATGAAGCGTGAACTGACGGCCGACACATCGGCCGCGAACCCCAAGCGATAGGTGGATCAGTAATGGACAATACAAACAAGAATCCCCAGCCAAACTCCGGACGCCCACCGGCCACACCGACGGCACCGGCCACCCCAGCGGCCCCGCCAGCGCAGGGAGCGGCGGGTGCCGGCCAACCTGGCGGCCCTCCCCAACCGCCAAAGAACACGGCCCAGCCAGGAAGCATGCCCGCAGGGCAGCAGGGCGGTCAGGCCCGTCAGCCCGGTCAACCCGGTCAGGGTGGTGCGCAGGACGCCAAGGATGCGGCCAAGCAAATCGGATCCGAGGCCAAGCAGCTAGCGTCGGACACCAAACACGATGTGGGATCGCAGTTCAAGTCAGGTGTCGCGGCCGGAAAGAGCCGCGCGGTTGGTGCACTCAGCGGCGTCGCGCAGTCGCTGGAGACGTCGGCCAAGCAGATGCGCGATCAACACCAGGACGGAGTCAGTCACTACATCGACCGCGCGGGCCAGCAGGTTCAGCGGCTCGCAGACTATCTCGAGCACACGGATATCAGCGACATCGCTGACCAGACGGAAGACTTCGCCCGGAAACAGCCGGCGGCTTTCCTGGGCGGTGCGTTCGTAATTGGACTGATAGGCGCCCGGTTCCTCAAGAGCTCGCGCCGTCAGGAGCGGCATGATCAACAGAGGGCGAATCCGGGCATGCGCACGAGCTCGTCAGCGTCCCACGATAGCTCCTCCCAGCGCTCGACACCTACGTATGACCGTGAGCGCTCTATGCCTGGCTCAGGATCCACGGGCCCGGCTGATACCGCGCGTAGCGGAATGACCGGCGGTGCAATGGGTGCTGGTGGCGCTATGGGCACCGGCGCGAGTGCTACTGGTGGAGCCAGCGTAGCTAGTGGAACTACCGGCACGGGTATGGGCGGTACCGCCGGAACAAGTGGGCAGACAGGATCGTCCACGGGTGCGCCTAACTCGACCGGTTCGGAGCGCAGGTGAGCCCGGAGCCGGAGGGACAGATAGCTGGCAGTGCCAGTAGTTCTCGTATGGATGACGAGAGCCGGTTTGGAGACAGCGCGAGCGACTCCACTAGCGACTCCACTAGCGACTCAGGTCAGGACGATCCCAACGCAATTCGCGCGGAGATATCAGACACACGCGACCGCATGAGCAACACGCTCGACGCCATCGGTGAGCGACTGAATCCGCAGCACGTAAAGGAGCAGGTCACCGAGCAGGTGAAGGATAGCATCGGCCAGGTGAAGGACAGTATCAGAGAAGCCACAATCGGGAGGGTTGAGGATATGGCGCACCAGGCAGCAGATCGAGTAAACGAAACGAAGCGCGGCGTAGTCGACGCGATTCGGGACAACCCAATTCCCGCCGCGATGGTCGGATTGGGACTTGGATGGATGATGTTGAACAGTCGTAGCGACTCGAACGACGTCACGCAGCGCTACGCGAGCGCTGACCGGAGTCTCCGTAACAGGAACATGCAGGGATCTGGCAGCGGCTACGCGGCCAACTCGTACGGAAACAGCTACGCCAGTGGCTCTGGAAGCAGCCTCTACGGAGACAGCTACGGCGATAGTTACGGTAGTCGCGGCCAGGGAAGCAGCGGCTACGGCTCAGAGGGTACGGGCATGGCCGATACCCTCCGGGAAAAGGCCAGCGACATCGGTGGCACCGTCAAGGGCGCGGCCGGTGACATGACCGATACCGTCAAAGGGGCGGCCGGCGATCTTGCCGACCGAGCGCAGGACGTGGCCGGTTCCGTCGCGCAGGGGACTCGCGTCGGGGCTCGCAAGGTGGAGGACGCCTTCTACGAGAACCCGCTGCTCACGGGCGCGGTGACCCTCGCCTTGGGGCTCGCTGCTGGACTGGCGGCCCCGCGCACCCATCCCGAAGTTGCGCTAATGGGTGACGCTCGCGATCAGTTCGGCGACCGCATGCGTCAGGTCGCCCAGGACACGAAGCACAAGGCGGAGCACGTCGCGGAGCGGGTTATCGATGAAACCAAAACCGCCGCGCGGGAAGAGGGATTAACCGCCAAGCCTTAGCTCAGTAGCTAGTGTGCGGGCAGTTAAAACGGGGTGGGAGCACTGTCGCTCCCACCCCGTTCTGCGTCGCGCGGGTCTGCCGGGTTATCACAAATCACAGCCAGGTGCGCCGTCGGCGAGCGCTGGTGTCAGCGTCTTGGGTGCGGTGGCGCCGCCGACGAAGATGTAGCACTGCTTGCCCGTGTTCATGTTCTGAATTGTAGCACTCCAGCCTGGAGCAGTTGCACCAGCACCCGAACCGGACGCGGCCACTGAGGAGCCGGAGACCATGGAGTTCCCCGGTGAGAGCTGAGCGCTAACCGTCGCGACGGCTGCCGAGTCGTTCGGCGCGACGTACCGGCCACTGTTGTTCGCGGCATAGCCTTCTTCGGCGGTTGCCAAATTGCGCAGATCGCTCTTCATGAGCGCGAGATACGCGCGCTCCTTGGTCGCGGCGAACTTCGGAATTGCGATCGCGGCCAGGATGCCGATGATCACGACGACGATCAGGAGCTCGATCAGAGTAAAGCCCTTCGTGTTGCGCTTCATTGGGTTCTCCTGGGAAAAGTCTGACCGCCAATTGAACCGAAGCAATGGCAACGCGCGCGCCAGACGGGTACGAACCGGTAAGTCTTGGAATGATAAGCACTTGCGATGTCGCGATTTGTAGACGACGTGGCCCGGCACGTAGGATTCTGCAAGCTCCGTGGCGTTCTGCAACGCGTGTCAGTCGCATATCCGCGGTTGGAAGATTCTGGAGCCAGGCGGAGCGTGGGCGGGTCGATCCCGAGAAGTACGTAAGCGAGCGGGCGGAAGTGGTACATCGTAACTTGGGTGCTGCGCGGTTCAGCCGCTAATGCGGCTTCACTGCCATGCAGCTGTACGTCTTACGTAGATCGTTCCCCAAACTGTCCGGAGTAGCCGTGAAAATCATTCCACCGTCTGTTCATCGCGCGCTCGACCTGGTTACGGTCGCGATATTTGCGCTCGCTCCGATCTTCCTCCGCCTGAGCGGCCCGCCGGCGATTCTGTCGTACGCACTCGCCGCAATTCATCTTCTCCTTACCCTTGCCACCAAGTTCCCCGACATCGGCAAGCGCCCCGTATCGCTCAAGCTGCACGGGATGGTAGAGCTTATTGTCGGAGTCGTGCTACTCGTGCTGCCGTGGATTGTCGGCTGGGTCGGGACGGCGCGTGTCTACTACAGCGCAATGGGCGTCATCATTCTCGTTGTGTGGGCGCTGTCCAAATATGAGCACGTCCACGCTGGTGAGTGAACGGCCGCCACATAGCGATCCGCCGCTCGGAGCTCCGATCTGACGAGCGATGTCGTGCGGCTCGTCATCTTCGCGATTACGTACGGGCTGGTCTCACTCAAAGAAGTTCCATTTCTCAAGCTCACTCGACCGGCGACCGCGCTGCTGGGCGCGGTCGCGATGATCATCCTGGGCCGCTTTCCGTTGCGGCAGGCTTACGCCGCCATTGATGCGGACGTTCTTGTCTTTCTTGTAGGCGTGATGCTGCTTACCGCGCATCTGGAAATCGGCGGGTTTTTCGATTGGGCCGCGGCATGGCTCGCACGCCGCTTCACCACGCAGCATGCCTTACTGGCCGCGGTGGTCGCGGTCAGCGGGATTCTTTCGGCGTTTTTTATGAACGACACGATGTGCCTGGTCCTGACGCCGGTGGTGCTGGCCGCGTTGCGTCCGTCCGGCGCGCGTCCGCTGCCATTTTTACTCGCAATCGCGCTCGCGTCCAACGTAGGGAGCGCGATGGCGATAACAGGTAACCCGCAGAACATGCTTATCGGCGTGGCCAGCGGGATTGGCTTCAGCCGGTTCCTGGAAGCACTCGTGTTGCCGTCGCTGGGCGGACTTGTCATCGTCTACGGCGTGATCGCATTCGTGTGCAGAAGTGATCTGACGCTCGCGCGTGTTACCCGCCTTCAGGAGCAGCCGCGTTCAGATGCCGCCGATGTCAGCGTGAATAACGCGATAGCGGCCGCGACGGAACATCACTTCGACCGCACACTCGTCACCAAGTCGCTGCTCGTGTTCGCTGGAGCGTTGGTCGGTTGGCTTTCGGGCGCGTCGCTACCGCTCGTAGCCGTCGCGGCTGGCGCAATTCTCCTCGGGATCGCGCGCCGAGACCCGACGCCGGCGCTGCAGCGCGTGGAGTGGCCGCTCATAGTTTTCTTTGCGTCGCTATTCGTCGTGACCGCCGCGATTCAGAACACGGCACGGGTGCTCGCGCTAAGTGCGCTCGCCATTCGACAGGTAAACGGTGGTCCGTGGCGCGAGGCGAGCGTGGTGAGCGCGGCAATGTTGGCGCTGTCCAACGTGGTGTCTAACGTTCCAGCTGTGCTGCTTTGGATTCCGGTGGTTCCCAAGCTGCCGGACCCGCGTTTCGTATGGCTGGTGATGGCAATGAGCTCGACCTTCGCCGGTAATCTCACCCTGCTCGGATCGGTCGCGAATCTTATTGTTGCGGAGCGAGCGCGTGCCCGGGGTGCGTCGATGGGATTTGTGGATTATCTCAAGGCCGGTGTTCCGGTCACATTGTTGACGATTGCATGGGGACTCGCGATGCTCGTTCTCTTCCACTAGAACGTCATCTGTTGCGTCAATGAAGCAACACTTTCCCGCTCCAAACGAAGTCGCGATTGGTTCCGAGTCGAACGTGGCACCGTATACCGGGACCGCGCGCGAGTGGGACGACTTTGTTCGCGCACAGCCGGGCTGGTCGCACTGCCACCTGTACGGTTGGCGGAACGTCATGCGCGATGCGTTTGGGCACGACGCGATCTATCTGGCGGCGCGCGTACATGGCGAGATCGCTGGTGTGCTTCCACTCGTTCGAGTCAGGAGCAGAATGTTCGGTCGCTTCCTGGTGTCGATTCCGTTCGCCAACTACGGCGGGCCGCTCGGGAGCGATGATGCGGTCCGGAGCCTGGTGAGTCACGCCGCGACCATTGCGGACGCCGAACGTGCGAGCGTGTTGGAGCTGCGCAATCGGTATCCGCTCCCGGTCGCGCTTCCGGTGTCGCATCGCAAGGTCACGGTTCTGCTGGACATGAGCGGCGGCGCCGATGCGCTATGGAAGCGACTGGACGGCAAGGTGCGAAGCCAGGTGCGCCGGCCACAGAAGGACGGCGTCACGGTACGCATGGGCGCCGATCAGGTAGCGCCGTTCTTTCAGGTCTTTGCCCAGCACATGCGCGACCTCGGCACGCCGACATATCCTCGCTCCTTCTTTCGCTCGATCGCGCGCGAGTTTCGCGACGACGTGCTATTTGCCGTCGCATATCACGAAGGCGAGGCAATCGCTTGCGGCTGCGGCTTCCGCTGGGGTGATGAATTTGAGATCACCTGGGCCTCTGCCTTGAGAGAGTACAACAAGATGTCGCCCAACATGCTCGTGTACTGGGAGCTGATGAAAGCCACCGCTGAAGCGGGTGTCACCACCTTCAACTTCGGCCGGTGCACGCCCGAGAGCGGCACTCACAAGTTCAAGCGCCAGTGGGGCACCACCGATGAACAGCTCTGGTGGTACGAACAACGAGCACCGGGAACGTCGCTTCCGGAGGAGGGGAGCGATGCCGCTAAATTTGGTGCCAACCTCTGGAA
>JBBSHV010000167.1:0-6042 GCA_038232435.1 Gemmatimonadales bacterium
CAGGCCATTAATAACAACGGCTACCAGCAGTTCTTCGCTACAGGCACGGCCACCGGTAGCTCGTCGCTGTTCCAGATCTTCGTGGTAAACAACGCCGACTTCACGCACCTTGATGACTTCAGTGTGACGGCGGCAGGATCCAGCACAGTACCCGAGCCCAGCTCGATGGCGCTCATGGGCACGGGCCTCGTCGGCCTCGTTCCCGTACTGCGTCGCAAGCGGAAGTAACCAGGTAGACAGCACTACAATAACAATGGGGCGATCTGAGTAGATCGCCCCATTGTTATTGTATCCGCATCAACACCCGCAAACCGCACGACGCGACAATCCCTGGCTAGCGACGCCGGTCAGCCGGAGCTATTTCCGGGGCGAGCTCTCGTCCGTCGTTCCTGGGCTGCGTGGGATTAGGATTCTCCTCAAACAGAGACAGATACTCTCCCGGAAGCTCGGCCCAGAGATGGTTGATAGCTCCCTCCGATTCAGCCGCGCGCAGCGCTTCGAGAACAACACGTAACTGAAGAATCGCCTGGTCTGATTCGATATTCGCACGCTCCGCCACACGTCGCGTGAACTCGTCAACCGGGAACTGTTCACCGGTTGTGCCCGGCGGTCGCTGCATCAACACGGCCAACTCGCGCGGCAGCTCCGATGCCAAATTGTTCGCGCTATCGCCTTGAACCCGCTCGGCCAGCGTCTCCAATGTCGCCCGCGTGATAGCGCCGGCTTCCGCCCGGCTGCCGAGGTTCGCCCGCTCTTGCACCAGTGTGAGCAAGTCATTGTACTGCATGTTATTCCCCTGTGCGTTTGCAACATCAGCGGTGCAACGCCGGGGCCGGGAATGTGAAAGTTCTGCGACTGCTCGGGAAGTGACCTAGTGGCCGTGTCGAAAGCCCTGGCACAGGACGGCGGAAGGTCCTTCGGCGTAGCAGTGGCCGGTCGCGGCAGGCTGCGGCCTCGGTGCGACACTGGACGCGAGCTGGTAAGGCAGAAGCGCGCCGCGCCCGAGCGTGCCCCATCGCGCCCGTGTGCCTCGCACGTCTATGTGCGCGAACGGCCCGCTCGGCCCCATCGCTTCATATAGGCCGAGCCCGCCGGCAAGCTCGGGATGCATCTGCTCGACGCGGTTTACCGAGGCCTCGATCACACGCACATCCTGTGCATTGACCCGGCCGTCGCCGTTGAGATCGTCCATCCGGCCGTCCTGGTCAGCGTCGATGATCACATCCGATGCGTCGCCATACTGGTGCCGGCTCTCTCTCGCCCGACCGCTGGCGTTGCCCAGTGCGACGTTGTAGGCCGGCGTACGAAAGCCAGAAAGCACGACCACATGCTGCGTCGGAACTCCGTGCATGCTGAGATCCGCCAGAACGAGCTCGAGCTTGTCCAGCAGCGCCTCGCGCAGGACGACGTATTTGGGGAATGGTGCCAGATCATGCGTCACGAAATCGCCAAGACGAAAGTGTGCAGATATCTGGAGATCAGCATTCTCCGCCGTTACCGCGATGAAGCCGGCGGGGTTGTCGTAGGCGCCAGACCTGACGCTACGCAACTCCGCGGGCCACAGTCCAACTCGATACGTCCCAACCCAGCTCCCGCGCTTGGCCGCAAATGGAACGACTCCGAGGAACGCGAATGGACGTCCGGCCACCCCACTAGGCACATCGTACACACCAGGCGGCGTGCTTCCAGCCGCAAGAATATGAACGCGAAGCTGGCCGCTCAAGCCGGTGCTCGTATCGGCGCGCTCCGTTGCGGAAAGCGCGTCCAGCCCCGTTGCGGGCAACCTTGACTCGCTGGTTGTGGCCGAGCGGTTGGCGGCCTCAGCCGCGGAAACCGGCGCGAAGCGCCGATCGCGCGATTCAATCGCGGCCGGTTCGGTTGGAAGTGTCCGGCTGCCGTTCGCGAAGGCCGGGATCGCCGCTGCAGACACCAGCACCAACGCGGCGAGTGGCAGAACGCGCGCAACTCTGGAGCCCCTGCCGATCGTATCCATTCACATCAGTATCGGCATGTTTTGCCTGCCGACCAGGACCGATCACCCACGATGCGGGGCAAAATCGCGCCGCTCCCCGACATTGTAGTCATGCTCCGGGGTGCGTCCCAACTCTGTAGCAACTGAATCAGACTTTCTAGGTTATCCCAAGAGGTGTCATAGCAGATATCCAAATCGTTCGTGAGCCGAGCGGATCGTGGATAGTGGCAGCGACGCCGCCGAGGACGACGAAGCGAACGCCGGACGCGACGAGCGCTGCAATGATCTGCTCGAGCATTAACTAGCGGCGCGGCGGACCCGATTCTTGAAGTCCAGCATCGCGTCGAGTTGGCGGAGGCGTTGCTCTGGTGTGCGGCGGAGATTGGCCACGAGAAGCGTCAGGTCAATCCCGTACTCACGCGCAGCTGTGAGCGCGTCGGAAGCGGTGGGGCGTGCGGCGTCCGCGGCGACATCGGTGTCCGGCTGCGACGTTTTCATGATTGGAAGTGCAGGTAGCTCCCCAGGTAGGACTTGAACCTACGACCCTTCGATTAACAGTCGAATGCTCTGACCAACTGAGCTACTGGGGAATGTTGTCTGCCTCTCACCGAGGGACAGCCTATACAATTTAGCCCTCCCATGACGCAACCTCAACTCCCAGTCCAAGCAGCAGCACGATCCCGGTCGCGGCGCCCTTCCTCGCTGGTGACGGGCGCGTCCGGCGGAATCGGGCTGGAGTTGGCCCGGATTCTGGCCCGCGAGGGGCACGATCTCTTCCTCGCGGCACGGTCGCTTCCGGAGGTGGAGCGGCTCGCGGTGGAGCTGCGAGCCCAGCATGGGATAACGGCGGAAGCCATTCGCGCCGACCTGGGCGATCCGGCGGCACCAGTCGAGCTGTTCGATGCACTAGCGCGGCGTGGCGCAGTGGTCGACGTCCTCATCAACAACGCGGGCTTTGGGTTGGCCGGCAGATTCGATGAGACGGACGGGCGGCGGGAGCTGGAAATGATCCAGGTGAATGTCGCCGCGCTGACGGAGCTGACGAAACTGTTTCTTCCCGGGATGGTCCAGCGCGGGACCGGCCGCATCATGAACGTCGCTTCCACCGCGGCATTTCAGCCCGGGCCGCTCATGGCCGTGTACTACGCCACCAAGGCGTACGTGCTCTCGTTCACCCAGGCGGTCGCCGAGGAGGTGCGCGACTCCGGCGTCACGCTCACCGCATTGTGTCCCGGCCCAACGCACACGGGCTTCGCGAACATCGCCAACATGCAGGGGACACGACTCTTCAACTCGCCACTTACCATGGGCGCACGCGCGGTCGCGGAGTACGGCTATCGCGCAATGATGCGCGGCGATCGCGTTGCCATTCCGGGAGCGTTCAACCGGCTCGGCGCTTTTGCGACGCGGCTGGCTCCGCGCCGACTGCTGACGAAGCTGGCGCGACTCGCGCAGGAGAACCGCTGATCAGTAGCGGCGCGAGCCATCTGCCGGTATGCGATTCGGCGATGGTCACGATCTCTTCCGGGCGGCCCATCGCGACCAGCCGGCCGCCACCGATACCGCCTTCGGGGCCCATGTCGATAATCCAGTCGGCCAGCTTGATGACGTCGAGGTTGTGCTCGATGAGCACGAGAGTGTGGCCTGCCGCGACCAGCCGGTCGAGCACCAGGGCGAGCTTGCGAATGTCTTCCAGATGGAGACCGGTAGTCGGCTCATCCATGATGTAGAGCTTGCGCCCCGCCTTGCGCCCGGCGAGCGCCAGCTCGCGCGCGATCTTTATGCGCTGGGCCTCACCACCGGAAAGCGTCGTCGCGGGTTGGCCCATGCGCAGATATCCAAGTCCGACCTGCTGCAGATGCCACAGTGCCTGGCCCAGCTTTTCGTGCCGCGCGAAGAAGCGGATTGCCTGGTCAACTGTCAGCTCCAGAACGTCGGAAATGTTCTTGCCGTTCACGAGCACGTCGAGCACGCCGGGTTTGAAGCGCTTGCCGCCACACTCGTCGCACGGCACGTATACATCGGCCATGAAGACCATCTCGACTTCGAGATGACCCGCGCCCTCACACTTGTCGCAGCGGCCACCCTCGACATTGAAACTGAACGAGCCGGGTGTGTACTTCCGTTGACGCGCGAGTGGCGCGTCGGCGAAGATGGCGCGGATGTCGTCGAATGCCTTGATGTATGTGACAGGGTTGGAGCGCGGCGATTTACCGATCGGGCTCTGGTCGATGAGCACGACATCGTCGATTGCCTCGACGCCGCTGATGCTCTCGTATGCGCCGACGCTCTCGCCCAGATGGCGCTTGGCGGAGTGTTCGCCCTGGAGATGGGTCTCGAGCGCGTGATACAGAACGTCGTGCACCAACGTGCTCTTGCCGGAGCCGGAGACGCCTGTGACGACCGTCATCGCACCGACTGGAAGCTTGATGTCGACGCCGTGCAGGTTGTGCTCGCGCGCGCCGGTAAGCGTGATCCAGCGCGGCCCAAGCCGGCGACGCTCTTCCGGAAGCGGAACGGAGCGCTCACCGGTGAGATACTTGCCCGTGAGTGGGCTCTCCGCAACGCGCGACATCGGACCCGCGAAGACGACTTCACCGCCCATCGCGCCGCTACCCGGGCCCAGCTCAACCATGTAGTCAGCCACTTCCATCGCCGCCGGATCGTGCTCCACGACGATGACGGTGTTTCCAGCATCGCGCAAGCGGCGCAGCAGAGACAACAGCCGATCCATGTCGCGCGAGTGCAGTCCGACCGATGGCTCGTCCAGCACGTACAGAGTGTCAACGAGACGAGAGCCAAGCGAGTTGGCGAGGCCGATGCGCTGAGCCTCACCGCCGGACAGCGTGCGCATGGCGCGGTTCATCGTGAGATAGTCAAGGCCGACGTCGCGAAGAAAACGTACGCGGTCGCGCGCCTCGCGCAGAATCATCTCAGCAATCTTCTGCTCGAACTCCGTGAGCTCCAATGTCTCGAGCCAGTCACTCAGACTGTCGACGGGTAGATCGGCGACTTCGGAGATGTTCCGGCCGGCAACGCGCACGTTGAGTGCTTCGGGCTGCAGCTTCGCGCCGTGGCATTCGGGACATTCCCGCGCGGTCTGATACTGCCGAAGAAAGACGCGGATGTACTGCTTGTAGCGCTTCTCTTCCAGGTCACGCAGAAAGGGAAAGACACCAACGAACCCGCGCTTGGCTTCGGTGTGCAGCAGTACGTGCCGCTGACCGGAAGAAAGCTCGGTCCACGCCACGTCCATCGGAATGCCGGCCTTTTTCGCGAACTCGGCCAATTGCCGTCGCTTGTTCTCGTACCGCGGCTTGCTCCAGGGATCGATCGCGCCGTCGCGCAGGGATCGATCGGGGTAGGGAACAACGAGCGACTCGTCGTACTCCAGCGTTGCGCCAAAGCCGTTGCAGCGTGGGCACGCACCGCGCGGATTATTGAAGGAGAAGAGCTGCGGGCTCGGAACGGGCGCACGCGTCCCGTCGGTGGCGCACTCGAACCGATCGGTGAAGCGGAGCCGGTCGACGGGCACGCCGTCCAGCGGCGAGCGGACATCGCCGGGGAAGAGGATAGCGACGTCGCCGTCACCTTCCCTGAACGAACTGCCGATAGCGTCGCTCAGGCGCGCACCGACATCTTCCTGCACGACCAGGCGATCCACAACGACGAGCAGGTCGCGCGCGTGCGTGAGATCGAAGTCGGCGTCCAACGCGTCCAGGGGTTGGATCCTGCCGGCCACCGCAACGCGAAGGAAGCCCTGCGCCTTGAGGTTATCGAGAACGACAGCGTGCGTCACCTTATCCGATAGCTTGAGCGGAAAAGCGACCGCAAAGCGTGTCCCAGGCGGCAGCGACATCACGACGTCCGTTACCGACTGGACGCTGTCCGGTCTCATCTCCCTGCCGCAGAGTGGGCAGAAGGTGCGGCCGATCCGGGCCCACATGAGCCGCAGGTAGTCGTAGATCTCCGTGGCGGTGCCGACCGTGGAGCGCGAAGTCTTGGTCGGATTCTTCTGCTCGATGGCGACGGCGGGCGAGAGCCCCTCGATGGAGTCGACGTCCGGCTTC
>JBBSHV010000168.1:0-6025 GCA_038232435.1 Gemmatimonadales bacterium
CAGCGAGTGTTCAGGCTGAACGCGTCGTGAGAACGTACGAGGTACTGCGTTCTCACCTTTCCCCGTTGGTACGCCGTCGCGCTGATCCTAGGAACGATGGCCCAGTCGGGATTGCCTTCGGGCTAGAGAAGGACGGCACGGTTGGTCGTGCCTTCTTCCGGCGAGAAGCAAATGAGCCGCGTGTAGTCTATGAACCTGACTTTGCTGCTCGAACTAACGAGTTAGGATGGCACAATCTTCCGCAGAGTTGGTGGGCTCGTGCGTCGATCGCGGTCATCGGTCTCAGCGATTGGTTCCTTTCGGATCCCGAGGGCTATGCAGCATCCGTTTTCCTCGAAGATCTCAGCCTCGTTACAAAGGAGGAGGGTTTGGATGATGGTAGCGACTTCTTTCTCGACTCCGAGAAGATCCTGGGTACAGCAAACGTACATCGTCGCGAACTAGGACTACCGCCCGCTTCCATCAAGTCCGACGGTTCCTTCGCGGAGATGTATTTCGGGCTCGACCTTTGTCCAATTGACCTTGCGGAGTATCGCCGTCGAACCGAGCTGCATCTCGGATACTGCTACCATGAGCAGTTCCGGTCAGCCGAACTCATGGCGAGTTCGCACGCGACCCACGTCCAAACGCAGGATGGTATCACCCACTCACACTTTGCGTGGCCACCGGGCGAGCACGAGAAACTGCGAGCGCGCGCCGAGCACGATATCGCCAGTGGTCGGCGATTCACCGCACTCATGGGTGACTCAGAACTAGCCGTTATGATTTCAGCAATTGATCGCTTGCTGGAACGTGGGATCGAACGGATTGAGTCGGTGTGGCCATCCCCTGATATAAGGGGAGGTCTCGCGCAGCACAATTTATCCGCTGGGTACAGTGACGCAGCAATGGTTGTCCTGCTCGAGAGTTTCCTGGAGCATGCGCTCTCTTCTATTCGGTCGATCATTGAGGCTTCGTTTTCCGCACCGCTTGGGGCAGTGCTCTTCCCAGAAATGCCGTCGTCGGCGGTTGCTGACTACGAGCGTACGCCGAACTTGGAGTCGTACGACCAGTTTTCCGGTAATATCACGTATGGACTTGCCTCCGGCGTGTTACCCGACTCGGTGCCCTGGGCAGAAGTTTCCGTGGATCCCGAGCGTCCGATTATCCGCGAAGCGCGGCGGGAAAATGACCTCCATTTTGTCGCCATGACGAGCGCAGGCACCATTGATCTCTTTAGGCTGCATAGGACGGGCCTCAACTCTCTCTTCGCCCCACACGACGCAACACCGTTTTTCCGGAACAGCTCTAACCGCTGCGCAAGGCACGTATTGACACGTGCTTTCGCCTATCAGTATGTCCGCTCCCAAATGGAGAAGACGCGAAAGCAGGACGTCTCGGACGCATTAATTATGTTGTCACAAATACCTGTGGTGCTGTCGACGGGAGAGTCACACAGATGACCGGTACGCTTATGGAAACGCCGGTTAGCCCTGCCACAGATATCTGCAGCCTTGGATCCAGCCCTGCTACACGCGTAGTGTGACATTGAAAGCCAGCTCGACGGACTCTGTCCAGCACTTATGAACCCGTCGGATTTCAGCGCGGCAGCGATCGCAAGTACACTCGTTGCCGGTCGCAGTGAGACACAGACTCATACCATCCAGTGCCAGACCGAAGAGTCACACCGCTTCACCACAGTGGTGGAATGGAGCAGCTGAACGGGTGCTCGGCCTGAACTGATCCGGGTGTATACTTCGAGCAACCTATAGCGGACCGGACTAGGAGTGGCGACTACATCTCTGTCGATCTAAACGTGTTGCACGGTGTCGCCTCTATGGTAGGCACGCGCATTCCAGAGTCGTCTATCCGACCGGTGCGGAGGACGGGTTTCTCGTTGGGCTATCGAGGCTGTGGAGTGAGGGCGGGCTGCCGTCCTACTCCGAACCCGTGTTTCATTTCGCCTGGCCAAGAATTGCTGTTTCTATGACCCAGCCGCCAACCTGAGGATTTCCGTGGACTGGATTACCCTATATGACGAACCTGTACGGGTTCGAACTCCTGTGCCCGGACTCGTGTATAGCACAAATCCTCTAACCACCGAGGCGGCAAACGGACGCAAGTATTTTCTGAAGGGGCCAGCCGCTGAGATAGTATTTGCAGAGGCGGCTGGGTACACGCTCGCGAAATTAGTGGGCCTGGCCGTTCCGGATTGCGCTCTGTGCCACCTGCCCGGAAGTTCCGACGTGTGGTTCGCGAGCGCTGAGATTCCCGTTCGGTCCGGTGTCGAGCTGCTGATCGATACGGACTTCCAACTAAATCGGACGTTCTTGCAGGGTTGTATCGCGTTCGACGTATGGATCTTCAACCCAGACAGGAACATCGGGAATGTTGTCGGCGACTCTCTTGAGGCCGGCAAACTCGAACTGTTCGCGATCGACTTTGAGAAATCAGCGATCCTGCGAGGAATCAGTAGATTCATTATAACGACCATGAACCCCCGCGACTGCTGGCCGAATGAACCGTTGGACCGCATCTGTCGGCGACTCCCGTTTCCTAGCGAAATGTGTGACTTAATAGCTGGTGTGTCCCAGGAAAGAATTGAGGGCGAATTTGCGCGGCTGTCCATGGATATAAACCTTGCAAACGTTCCGTGGGCGGATTCCGCAGCGGGTTACTTGGCGTTGCGTGGGAGCCGGATCCAAGACCTCATTCGGGAGGTGTGGCGTGGTCAGTAACGAAATGTGGACGGCTGCGGAGCGGCAGACCACTTGGTGGTATTCGCTAGTAACTGCTGCGCCTGTCCCTGAAGCCGGAGAGGCCGTAAACGTTGGAGTTCTACTCGGAAACGGGGCAACGTCGCATCTAGCTTTCAGACCACAGCTGCCGAGGCTGGCGTGCATCGCAGAAGGCGAGGTCATCGAGGCCTTCCAGTCTATCCTTGAGTCGGTACAAGAAACAGTTTCTCGGGGAATGGCGGTAGAAGACCTTCAGGCTATGATCGGACCGCAACTTCGGATAGCCGAGCCGCGAAGACTCTTTCTGCAGCCTGATGACGAAATGATTCGCCGTCTAGTCCGACGCTTTCTGCATGCTCCGCGCAAATCAGCCGTGGAGATTGATGAAGTCGTAGCGCGCTCCGACGCGCAACTGCAGCATGAACTCGATGAAGTTCCCCTGCGAGGTCTACAAATGGTTGAGCGGGTGAAGCCGGTAAACCTCTATGGGCTTGATTTGCGTCGGCGTGTCGGCATGCGAGTACCTGAAATCGCTCGTGCGCTGCGATCCTTTCACAGGGACGTGCTGATAGACAGCGTCGCGGTCGAACGCAACTTGACGCAAAAGGCCCTGCGAGAAGCTACCGGACGAATTGGGCGCGCCTTTTGGGCATACAACAAGCTAAGAGGTGAAATCCAGTCGCTGGAAAACCGGACCATCAGGCTTGTTGGCGTGCTTCATCCGTCTGGAGATAACGCGACCCGAGGTGCTATCGAAGCACGAGAGTATATCAAGCACGTCTGGAGTGCCGACGCCGAGGTGATTGATGGCGACTCTGTCAATGTTAGTGCGGCCCTGCGCGATTACGCTGAGTGGGCGCGCGAGGGTGGTGAAAGCGTGTGACGGTTGGGCGGTGCACCATGTGGGGCACCGCCCCAAGGTGATTGGAATGACGGGACAGACAATACACGTGCGCGCGGCAATCGTCGCCGATGCCGAGGCCGTCGCCGCACTGCTGACGGAACTTGGCCATCCAAATATTAATCCAGATGTTCTGGAACGATCACGCGCCGCCGCATTTCCACGCGCTGTACGCGGAAGACGAGGCTGTGATCAACATTCAAACACTGGAGATCATGCGGGGCTGGTTACAGCGTCGGGCCTTGCACTCGTACTGGAATGGGCACAGGAGCACAGGGGCGATTTACTGGGGATTGGAAGCTATGCGAGCGCAGGCAAGCACTACGCAGGATTCCGCCGCTGAGCTGACGCCGGCCATCCGGCCGCAGACGCCCTGGCGCGTCGCGCAGGTGCACGTTTTGGCGAACTTTCGGTTACACGTACGATTTCTCGACGGGCTCGAAGGTGTTGTGGACATGACGGCGTTAGTGCGATCCGCGACGGCCGGTGTATTCGCGGTGTTGTCGGATCCGGCCGTCTTTGAACGCGCTTATCTCGCGCACGGTGCGGTCACATGGCCGGGGGAAGTCGATCTGGCGCCAGACGCCATGTACGACGCGATCAAGGCATCCGGTGAATGGCACCTCAGGTGAGGCGATGACTACCGATGTTCAGCAGACCGCGCTATGTCCTCGCTGTCTCGCGGTCGTGCGTTCCATATTTACCGCATGACCAGTGACACCATGTCTCGGCTCGCACGCGCTGGTCTCCTGACCGGTGTCACCGACGGACTCTTCTCGAGTGTCCTGAGCGTTGCCTTCTATGGCTCCACGGTAACGAGACTCTTTCAGGGTGTCGCCGCGACGGTCGTGGGTCCGGAGGCGCTCAATGGAGGGATTCCGACGGCTGTCCTCGGCGTTGTGATGCACTTTGGGGTCGCCTTCGGATGGTCCGGCATTTTCCTGTACGTGGTCCTCCGCTCCCCATGGGTTCGTCGTGTACTCGCGTCCCCGCATGGGATAGTAAAGGTCGCCGCGGTGTATGGGCCTGTCATCTGGCTGGTGATGTCGCTGGTGGTAATCCCGCTGCTCCTGCACCGTCCGCCCGCGTTTACTCCTCGCTGGTGGGTCCAGCTGATCGGACATATGCCGTTCGTCGGCTTACCAATCGTCGCCTCGATCGGCAGTGGCGAAACCAGGCCGCAAAGCCCAGCCAACTACGTCTAATTCATAGCGATCCAGAAATCGGCTGCTTGAGCCGCATTGCGTGTCCTACTGGATGAGTGCATGGACAGAGCATGACTTCTCGACCTCATATGCTCCAGGTGGCACTGACAGTCTGGCTCTCCTGTAGCTGCGCGACCATGCGCGCGACAGAAGCTCGGACGCGCGCGGGGGAGGCCGATGTGGCTATCGCCGCGCGGCTGGCCACGCGCTTCGATTCGCTCCGGCGAGCCCAGCGCATTCCCGGACTCGCGGTTGTCATCCTGAGGGACACCACGGTTGTCCTTGCGCGCGGGTTCGGTCTCGCCGACGTCGAGCGCCAGATGCCCGTCACGCCAGAGACGCCGTTCAACATCGCGTCGGTCAGTAAGCCGATCTCCGCCGTGGTCGCGCTCCGGCTCGCCGAGGACGGTGTGTTAGACCTGGATCGTCCGATGCGGCGGTATCAGGGATTTGCCGAGTTCTGCGACGCGGTTACTGCTGAAGGAGGCATCTTCTTCGGTGATTACCGCTGCGAAGGCGATCAGCTCACGTTGCGTCATGTGCTGTCTATGACGGCCAACGGTGAGCCAGGGACGCGCTTCTGGTACAATCCGCCATCCTACTCATGGGCGTCACGTCCCATGGCGGAGGTTGCCGGGCGCCCATTCTCCGAGCTCGTGGACTCCCTGGTCTTCCGCCCGGCTGCGATGCGCCACGCGGCGCGCATCCATCGACGGCTTCCACTCCGTGCCGATCTGGCTGCTGTACTCGCGACGCCGTACCACATTGACTCCGCAGGCCGCCTCGCTCGGTCGGACCCGCCGCCACCGCAGGGGGACGGCGCGGCCGGTGGGGTGATCGCGAGCGCGATGGATCTGGCGCGCTTCGACATCGCACTCTCTGACGGGCGGTTGCTTGCGCCCGAATGGCGTGCGAAGCTATGGACGCCGACGCATACGCTGTCGGGCGCGGTGCTTCCGTATGGGTTGGGCTGGTTTGTCGCCGATCACGCGGGACTGCACCTGGCCTGGCACACCGGTCTCTGGGAGGGGCGATATTCGGCGCTGTACCTGAAAGTCCTCAGCAACGTGCCCGCCGAGCGGCGCACGCTGATTCTTCTGGCCAACAGCGATGGCCTCCAGTGGCAGAGCCGGCTCGATGAAGCGGCGATCGAGCGGTCGCCCTTTGCTACCGCGTTTCTGATCGCGTTTTCGAGGCGAGCA
>JBBSHV010000169.1:0-5985 GCA_038232435.1 Gemmatimonadales bacterium
GGCTCGCGCACAGCTGTCGAGAGCCGCCGAGACGGAATCGGCAGTGCTGCCGTCCGCATTGGCCAATGCCATGTAATATTCCTTGCCGCCGGTCAGGAGCGAGATCGCGCGGGCGGCGTCAACCGGAATCGGCATCGGCGTTGCGAACCCGAGTCGTGCGAATGGGAGTGCCCAATTGTCGGCCGCGAAGGTTCCAGCCGGATTGGATACGCCGATCCACGCGTGAAGAATGGCGAGCCGAATGCCGGCATTCGTGGAGGACGTACTGTGTAACGCATCGTGGGACGCATCGTGGGACGCACCCTGATGCTCGGGGAGCATACTTTCGTCGTCTACCGTGCCGTTGTGTTCGTGCCACATGCCCACGCCTCCAGGCACTGCTGGCGGGTCCTCTCCCGGAGCAAGAGTGACGGCATACACCAAACCCGTGAGGACCGGTTTGCCGTCGATCATGGCGTACGAGAGCATCGCCGGCCGCGACACGTCGAAGCGGCCGGCCAGGATGATGCCAGGATTGACCCAGTGCTCACCCATCGAAGGGAAGTCTATCCCGAGCCGCCGGTAGCCGCTGGCGATCGCCACGCTCCGGTCGCCGAATTGCTTGGTTGCCGCGCGCGCGCGGTTCAGAAGTTGAATCACCGCGGAGTCCCGCGACGATGGCATAGATTCAGTCACACGTGTCATTACATGGCGCGCATCACCGTGGGCGAGCGGCGTCTGGGATGATGCAGGCGGTGCGAGTAATACACACCCACAAATTGAGCAGAAGATGTAGATCCAGTACCTGGTCAGCTCTGTTGTCGCCGAATGTTTTATCATCGTACTACACGAATCTCTTGTTGACCCAGCTGAGCCAGCAACCGCGTCCGAAGCTGCGCATCCATTCCTTGTGGATAGCGGCTCACCAGGGCGAGCCGTGTACGTCGCGCGCGATCGGGAGCTCGGCTGCCCAGCGAATATTCGCCGTCAAGTTGGCTGAGCTGCAACGATCGGATGAACTCATAGGGGACGAGCTCCATGACAGAGTTGTGCAGGACGATCACGCCATCGTCCTGCACGGCCAGCAACTCTCCCGAAACGGTTCCGAAGTCGGTCTGAATGTTGGCCATAGCGCCGTTGGGTTCTGCAGCCACCGTGAAGTCCTGCACCTGCGTGCCAACATTCACGCATGCCGGCACGAGCACCAGTGCAAGCGCCGCCGCGAGTCCGATCCGACGTGGCTGCTTCATGATCACCTCACCGCGATCCGAGTGGAATAGAACTCCCGCTCCAGGACGGATTGCTGTGTGCGCCAGCGTTGTATCGCCTCCATCAGTGCATCGTCGGTGGGCTTGAACTCCTTGCCTGACGCAGCCTTGATCCAGCTTCCACGCACCCATTCGTTGTAGTAGCCCTGAGAGGCGAGAAGAAATGTTCGAACTCCCGTGGGCGGCTCCTTTCCCACTTCGAACCGAATCGTGAACGACTGACCGGGCGACGCGACGACATACCCCTCGTCCGCTTCGCGCAGGTCTCTGCGTGCGCTGGAGCTCTGCGAGAGATCGTGTGTCGCGACGTCCGTCGCCGAAATGGCGCGCGTTGCGGGTCTGCGGTAACCTGTGGAGACGCGGATACGATCGATACGCCAATCGTCCGCGATGAACGAGAGGCGAACATGCATGCTGTCGCCAGTGGCACCAGCCCCGCCGCTGGGCACGGGCACCAGGAAGGCGACGTCATGGAAGGCAATTGGACCCGAGTCTCCGATGCGTCCGACAGGACGATAATCCGCGCCGTCTTTGACAGCGATCCGCATGCCCATGCGCCGAGTGTACCAGCGACCAACATCGATTGCGCCCGTGATCTGCTGCAGCGATCGTCCGACCCAATCCAGCGACTTTGCACCGGGATCGCCGAGTATCCGCTGGTACAGCAGCACCGTGTTGAGAAGACTGTTGCGCATGCGTAACACGATGGCGACGCTGTCGACGTTTTTGGGCCTGGGGATCGTGAGATCGATATAGTCGTCCAGATCGTTCGCGCTGGCGCCGGCAAGAGTCGCTGAATCAGTGCGGAACACGATGCCTTCCGACTCCGCTATTGCCGGAGCAATGTCGCGCCCCGCGCGATCACGCGCGGTCGCTGCTGCATGCAGTCCGCGGAGTGCGATCGGTCTACCGCCCTGGTCGGGAACGATGTACTCGTCGATCGTGTGCAGTGTCTCGATCAACTCTAGTTGATTGAGGTAATGCGTCTCCAGAGCCTCGTTCCGCACCTCCAGTGTCAGGTGCCCATCAGGATTTGCTGACGCTCGCAGCCGGTCCACGTCCCTCTGCTCGAACAGCGGCGCAATACTGTAGGAGAAGCCTTCTGCCTCGAGCACGGGGACGCCGGAGCTGTCCGAGTAGAACGTTGGACAGGAGCCGAAAATGACCTTGAACAGGAGGACGCCTCCCGCGAAGCCAACTACATCGACAGCGGTGGACGTGAGAATCGTGGGGGCCTGGCGTACAGTGGTCTGGTATGTCTCCATACCGACGACACTATCGAGCACCACGAAGCTGCTCGGAGCAGACAACGATGATCCGGCGGCGTACCTGAACCCGTTACCGCGCACAGTATCAGCCTCAATGGTGACACCACGCGGATACAGAATGGTGGACCCGTCGTTGAGGTGTGCCTTTACGGGAGATGTAACCACCGTCGGCGCCCGCTGTCGAGGTACACTCTGCACTTGTACCTGGTTGAACCTGATGCAGGATGGGGCAGCGCCAAACAAAGCGCAGGCAAGTGACAGCCGAAGCAAGGTACTGATCGATCCGCATTGAGCTAGCATTGCGAGGCCCGGGTATTAATACGGGTATGAGATAGCTGAAGCCGACATCGACGAAGCTACCGTGCCGTCAGCCACGCTGCCAGTTCTCCTCACCCGGGTCCTGAACACCGTCGCCGGTGCGACTGCCGCGGTCGCTTTGCCATCCGCTCTGTGGCATACTCGTCAGCACGGGACGTATCGATTGGATTGACGGCGCGAAAAGCGACAACTGGTCGGCATCGGCGAACACCGTGGCGAAGTCCTCCGGCGTGAACGCGCGCGCCAACCGCTCCGCGTACGTCGTGCGCAGGAGCCGAACGTAGTGATCGATGTCGTAGTCACGATGTTCGCTCGTCACGGCATCTGCTTCGGACGGAGCAACCAGACCGCTCTCACCATTCTGCTTGCGGTAGACGCGGATGCGATCGCCAACACTCCATGTTGTCTGTCCAGTTCCGAGCAGCGCTTCGTACGGAAGCTCTCGCCGCTTGGCTCTTGTCGCGAGGTACTCTTCGGGTGACTTCGTGAGACGCACCCTCGACGAGACATCGTACGTCGGGAGCGCGCGAATGCGGAGCGCGGTGATGGTCGCGAGATAAGTATCGCGGACGCCAGCGATGTCACCCGTGAGCAAGCGCTTGATGGCCCGCCGAAGGAACGCGTCGCCAAATGGCTCCGAGCGGCTGGAACGAAAGGCAACACCCTTGAGGAGGAGTGTGCCGTCATAGCTCAACAGTGCGTAGTTCTTCGGCTCGTGCGACAGCATGGCGGCATAGCGGCCTTCGAACTCGAGTTGGACGAGTTGCGGCAAGAGAGTGGCGACTTGGGATACGACGCGCCGCTCATCCGCTTCGCTCCACTCCTCCGGAACGGCGAAGTAGACGCCGTCGGTATCGGCCTCGAGCAACGTGACGCCGCGTGCAGCGAGTTCTCGGCACATCAATGACAGCACTTCGCGACCGCGGCGCGTCACCTCGTTGGCTGCGTGCACATCGGCGAAGCGGGTGAGTCCGCCTGCCCCGAGATAGCCGTACGCCGAATTCACAACGATCTTGAGCGCGGCCGACATCGCTTCGTACGTGTGCCGCTCCGCTGATCCGGGAGCGGCAGCACGCGCGCGGGCTTTCGCGTCCAGGCGACGCTCCACCAGATCATCGACGAGTGCTAGGAGTGCACCGAGCCGATCGCGTAACGGGCTAATGCGATACACACGCATTAATGATGGGTACAGGCTCGCCACGTCCGCCTTCACCACGCGGTGCGCGACACCTGACGCGAAGAGATGCAGCGCCGCACCGTTGTGCGGAGTCCCGTCACTTCCCTCGTGCGCCGGGAGCGCCATGCCGGCTCGAAGATACGCACGTACGAGCAACGGGTCGATGACACCAGTCGCCGCTCCGGCATCGGCGAGTCGTTCGTATCGGCGAGGGACCATCTGTGCGAGCGCGTACGCCGCGCCACCCATCAAGCGTGACAGTGCGGCGACCTCTTCAACATCATCTGTCGCGTATCGGCGGACACGGTCCGGATCGGTACGGTATGTCGTGTAGATCTCGCTGCCCGGAATGTACTCGCGATCGGGCGCTGCGATGCCAAGATGCTTGGCAACTGCCTTGAGGCCATGCCCAGGCAAGTCGCGCGTGGAGAAGTCATGGCGACGTACCGCGTCCAGTGTATCTATAAGCTCCCGGCCAGGCGCGACGAATCGCACGCGTCGACGGTCGTGCGGATCTCCAGAGAAGCCGCGCGAGGACACGCCGCGTCGCGCGGCACGCTGCCCCAGCCCGGGGCCGCCGGTGCGGCCCAAAGAGAGCGGCACACCCAGGATGCGAGAGCGCTGATCCAGGAAGGGAAGATCGAAGCCGTGCAGGTTGTGGTTCTCGATCACGTCCGGGTCCGCCGTGCGCACGCGCTGCATGAGCCGGCTGATCAGATCCGCTTCTGCCGCGTCGTCCTCGCCGAGTGCTTCGAGCACTTCCGTGTCGCCGGTGTGATACCGAACGGATATTATGAAGATGCGGTCGCGGCGTGCGTCGAGTCCGGTAGTCTCCAGATCGAACTGCAAACGATGCAAGTGATCGAATGGGAGGTCGCGAAAATACGTCCGTCCCGTAGCAACGAGGTACTGTTCCTCGGGTGGCAGTGACAGCACGCTTCCCTGCTCAAGCTCACCCAGATGGCTGACGCGCTTCCCCAACCGCTCCGACGCGCCGCGTAGAACGGCCGAGGTGAGAGAGCGACCATCGTCGGCGCTCACGAGATGGCGCAACGCGCCGGGACCTTCGAGCTCGCGATAGCGAATGCCTTTGCCGGCATCCGCACTGCTGTCATCATCACGGCCGAGGCGTGCCCCAAGATGGCGGAGATCATTGAGGTGCTCGAGGAGGAGCCAGGGTCGAAAGCGTTCCTCTTCACGCACCAGCGCGCCTGTTTCCGGGATGCGGCGCCAGACCAGCGCTCGACCATCCTGCGTTGCGTGGACGGAGACAATGCCCGGCGTAGGATCCCAGCCCCACAGCCATTCGGCTTCCACCGCGTGTGCTCCCTGCTGGCCTGTGATCTCTTCTCCGCTGCGCCAGAAGCGGAACACGGCGCATCAGGCGGTCTCCGGTTGGTGGCAGTGTTGGCCAACCGGTCCAATTTGCGCCACGCCCTGCCGCGCGTCCAGTGCGGCTCACTCAACGCAACCGTCACTGTTGTTCATCCGTTGTTCCATCCGTTGTTCCATGCGTTATTGCATCTGTCGCTCGGGTCAAAACGGTTGGCAGCAACGGACTTCCTGGCACTATCGTCATCTCTTGGCTCAGGTTATGCCTGTATCATGCCCCTGTAAACGTTTGAATCAGTAGCCGGGCAATTGGCCGCCCCGTAGCTGCCCAACCATTTCAGGAGACCTAGCATGAACCGTTTTCTAGTCATTGCCGTACTTGCCTCAACCCTGGCGCCCGGTGTGCTTACAGCGCAGCAGACCGCCACTTACGCGCCAGCATCGGCGTCAGTAGTTGCTCCGGCCACCGCCCGCGAGGCATCGAGTGCCGTCGCCACGCCCAGCACCGGCCCGCGCGCGGTCCCCGTTGGAATCCGGCCTCTGGCTGACAGGCAGGACGCCGGACTTACCGTCAACTCGGCGGCGGCATCACGGCCACATGCTGGTTCGTCCATCGCGCTTATGGTCGTCGGCGCGGCTGGCA
>JBBSHV010000170.1:0-5964 GCA_038232435.1 Gemmatimonadales bacterium
CCTAACCTTCGCACCCAGCCGCGCGTTGACGTGATGGCGAGCGGGAGAAGAGACAGCCACGCCAGCATCCCCATGGTTATGTATGGATGCTTGATCACGTCGTGCACCACGTCCGCCACGCTGAAGCCAACGTCCAGTGAGAAATAGATCGACAGGTGCACTGTGGCGTAGAAGAACGCGAACAGCCCGATCATCCTGCGGTACTTTATCAGCTCGTTCCAACCGGTCGCACGACGCAGCGGCGTGATCATCAGTGTGAAGATGAGAAACCTCAGCGTCCACTTCCCCGTTCCATGCTCTACGGCCTCCACGGGGTTCGCGCCGAGTGTGTCGGCGTATAAGCCGTACGCTAAATACAGTAGCGGGAGGAGTGCGGCGAGAAAGACGACAGTCCTCACCACATGGCGCCGCGTCTCGGTCCGTGTGCGCGTCCGTGCTGGCCCACTTGGAACAGCGCTGACAGCCATCGCGCTAAAAGCTCTGCCGCAGGTCCATGCCCGCGTACAGTGGCGCCACTTCAGTGTAGCCGTTGAAAGGCAGCGTATGTCGGCGACGCCACTCGCCCAACCTGCGCTCGGTTGACTGAGTCCAGCGCGGATGATCCACCGCCGGATTCACATTGCCGTAGAAGCCATATTCCTGCGGCGCCGCCCTGTTCCACGCTGTTGCTGGCTGAGTGTCGGTGAAGCGCATCTTCACAATAGCTTTCGCTCCCTTGTAACCGTACTTCCATGGCACGACCAGCCTGATCGGTGCGCCGTTCTGGTTCGGCAGCGTCTTACCGTAAACACCCGTGGCGAGCAGCGTGAGCGGGTGCATTGCTTCATCCAGCCTCAACCCTTCCGTGTACGGCCATGGCAGAACGAGCGTTCGCTGCCCCGGCATCTGCTGTGGATCCAATAGCGTCGTGAATTCTACGAACTTGGCCTGCGATGTGGGCTGCACCCGGGCGATGAAATCGCGTAGCGGGAAACCGAGCCACGGGATTACCATGGACCACCCCTCCACGCAACGCATCCGATACACGCGCTGCTCCATCTTCGCCGGTCGCACGATGTCCTCCAGCGCGTACACCGCTGGCTTGTCGACCAGCCCCTCGACGGTTACTGACCACGGACTGGTACGCAGGCGCCCGGCGTTCTCTGACGGGTCACCCTTGCCGGTACCGAACTCGTAGTAGTTGTTATACGTAGTAATGTCCTCGTACGAGCTCAGCTTGTCCGGCTGTGGCCCGCTCTCGACACATCCGCTGAGTCCCGCGGGAATGGTTGCGCCCAGTGCGACCGCACCCGCGGCACCAAGAAACTTTCTGCGGCTCAGGTACAGCCGCTCGTCGGTTATCTCCGACGCCGGAACGTCGCCTACTCGCTTTATCAACATGATTCTAACGACCCCCGCCAGCGCGGAATGGTTCCTGCCTCTGCTACATGCCTATGTCTCCTCGTAGCAGCAAGGCGGCGGCCACGAAGCCTGCCGCCCGCACCGTTCTGTACGAAACGTTCGGCCACGCGGACTTCCGATCAGGTCAGTGGGCGCCAATCAAGCAATTGCTCGCCGGTCGCGACGCCCTGGTCGTCATGCCGACCGGGAGCGGGAAATCGCTGATATACCAGTTGCCTGCGCTCCTTACGTCCGGCCTCACCGTAGTAGTCAGCCCGCTCATCGCACTGATGAAGGACCAGCACGACAAGCTCGGCGCGCTCGGCGTTGACGCCGTGTCGATCCACTCGCATCTCTCCACAGCGGAGATGCGCGAAGTTCACCGTCAGATAACCGACGGTGAAGGCGAGATCCTCTACGTCACGCCTGAGCGATTTAAGGACCGCGATTTCTTCAAACAGCTCATGCAGCGCGAGATCTCCTTCTTCGTGGTTGATGAAGCGCACTGCGTGTCCCAATGGGGACACGATTTCCGTCCCGATTACCTCACGCTTGGATCCATCGCTGAACGGCTGGGACGGCCCCCGATTCTTGCGCTGACCGCAACCGCGACCGCGACGGTGCGGGATGACATCATCCGTCAGCTCGGCATGCGCGATCCGTATATCACAGTTACCGGCTTCGCCCGCCCAAACCTGCGCTTCCAGGTTGTACGTAGCGTAAACGACGGCGTCAAGGACTCGGCCATTGCGCGAATTCTTCGCGACACACCCGGATCAGGTGTGATATACGCGGCGACAGTAAAGGAAGCAGAGCGGTTGTACAACCAGCTGAAAGAGAGCGATTTCGACGTCGGATTGTATCACGGCAAGATGGGCCCGACCGAGCGGCGCGATACCCAGGACCGCTTCATGAAAGGCGATCTCAAGGCAATCGTGGCAACCAACGCCTTTGGCCTGGGCGTGGACAAGCAGGACATCCGCTTTGTCATCCATTATCACTTCCCGGGCTCGATCGAATCGTATTATCAGGAGGCGGGCCGGGCTGGACGCGATGGCAAGCCAGCAACCTGTACGCTTCTGTATCGCGTTGAAGACCGCCGCATCCAGTCATATTTTCTGGGCGGCAAATACCCCGAAGTATCCGAGGCGGCACGCGTCGCCATCGCGCTCGAGAGCTTTCCCGCTGAGACACTTGTTCCACTTGACGATCTCGTCGAGATCACTGAGCTTCCACGTCGCAAGGCCAAGATTGTTCTTACCCTCCTCAAGCGCCACGCACTCGTACGCGAGCACAGAGGCGGCAACTGGCAGCGGCTTCGCGACAATCTCACATCGGTCGATCTGAGCGCTGACCTCACGGACTACGAGGAGCGCCGCGCGCGCGATCAGGAGCAGCTCCGCACCATCGTGCAGTTCTGCCAGACCACCGGCTGCCGCACGCGCTTTATTTTGGACCACTTTGGCGAAGCGGGAAAAGATGGATGGGCCTGCGGTAACTGCGACGCATGTGACCAGCTCGCTGAGTGGGAGCGGCGTCGGTTGGCGTGATCACGCAATGGCATCATGCGGTGGCATCACGCCGTACGATCGCACGACGTAGTCTTCGGTCTTAGCTTCACGCATGCCCATATCGCCGCTCTTCAAGCAGCTCGCCCAGCGCACCGGGCTGCTGTTCGTCATATTCGTAGCCGCCAGGATAGTCCCGGCCGTCGTGACCTTCCCGGCACGGTACGATCAGCGCATCAATCGCGCGCTGGACTACGTGGCGGTATTCGCCCTCTTTATTCAGGCCACGATCTGGGTCAGCGTGGCCGTCAGCTACTGGACCGCCAGATACGCCGAACGGCACGGTGCAGGGCGAGCCGAGATGACCACCATCCAGGCGGTATCTGTGATGGTAAAGCTGCTCCTCTGGGCGCTGCTGTTACTCATCGCGTTCGAGCAGCTCGGCCAGAACGTTACAGGGCTCATCGCCGGGCTGGGTGTCGGCGGCATCGCGATAGCCTTTGCGCTCCAGAACATCCTGGGCGACGTGTTCGCTGCACTCTCCATTGTCACTGATAAACCTTTCGTCATCGGTGAAACGATTCAGGTAGACACGTTCGTCGGCACCGTGGAGCGCATAGGCCTCAAGTCCACTCGCGTTCGGTCCGAGGGTGGTGAGCAGATCATCTTTGGGAACAGCGACTTGCTCAAAGGGCGCATCCGCAACTACGGACGGATGGAACAGCGGCGTGCCACGATTACAACCCGCGTTGTAGGCACTACGCACCCGGACCAACTCGAACAAATCCCGCAGACTATTAAGGAGATCATCTCTGACCGGCCGACCACACGCTTCGTGCGTTCCACGATGACAGCAGTAGCAGACTCGACGATCGACTTCGTCACTGTCTACTATCTCACCGATCCGTCCTACCAGATCTACGCTGACACGCAGCAGGCCGTGCTACTCGAAATAATGCGCCGCCTGCGGCAGACCGGCGTCATCCTGGCCGCCCAACTCGAATCGGCGGTGAAGGAGAAGGACGCGGCGACTTGAACGCTCCAGCGGCTATTGCCGCTATCCTCGCCATCGTTGGACTTCTTCTCGGCGCGTCCGTCCTGCTCACCCGAATGGCCGGACGCGTCGGTGTTCCGATCGCGCTCGGCTTCATCGCCGTGGGCATGCTGGCTGGATCCGAGGGGATCGGCGGCATCCCATTCAGCGACTACGAGATCGCCTTTCGGCTTGGTGTCCTCGCACTCGTACTCATAATCTTCGACGGCGGACTCAACACGCCGCCCTCAACGTTGCGCAGCGTCGTTGGCCCGTCGCTCGTACTCGCATCGCTGGGCGTGGTTGTCACCGCGGCAATAGTTGCCGTCGCCGCGCGGGTGGCCGGGCTGATATGGATCGACGCTTGGCTGCTCGGCGCCATTGTCTCGTCGACCGATGCAGCCGCCGTTTTCTCCGCACTGAGAGGAACGGGTCTCACACTCAAGACTCGAGTGGCCCGTACACTCGAGGCAGAGTCCGGGCTCAACGACCCGGTCGCGGTGCTCCTTACCGTGTCGCTGACGACGTACGCGCTCTTCCGGCGAACCGAAACCGGCGGCGCTGTCTGGTCTCTTCCCGCGACCGCGGCGGTGGAGATCGGCATCGGCGCTGTTGGTGGACTCGTCGCGGGCATGGTTGGGCAGCGCCTGCTCTCCCGAATCCGGCTCGAGTCCGCGGGACTATACCCCGTGCTCACTGGAGCGCTCGCGCTCGCGACCTTTGGCCTCGTGTCGCTCGCGGGCGGAAGCGGATTCCTTGCCGTATACGTCGCGGCGGTAACCCTGGCCGGCTCCAAGCTGCCCTATCGAGCCAGCATTCTCCGCGTGCACGACGCGTATGCCTGGCTCGCACAGATTGGGATGTTCCTCATGCTCGGCCTGCTCGCCTTTCCGTCACGACTGGCCCTGGCAGCGACTCCGGGGTTTGCGTTGGCTATAGTGTTGACCTTTCTCGCGCGTCCTCTAGCTGTAGCGCTTTGCGTTGCGCCGTTCGGCTACTCATTGCGAGAGACGCTCTTCCTGGGAACCGTCGGGCTTCGCGGCGCTGTTCCGGTGGTACTAGCTACCATCCCGGTGATCGCCGGTGTGCCGCGTGCCAGGCCGATCTTCGACATCGTCTTCTTCATTGTCGTGGTAAATACCATCATCCCCGGTGCCGTTGTCGCATGGCTTGCGCGACGGCTCGGTGTCGTTGGCACGTCAGTGCCAGAGCCCCAGGCCACCATCGTAATCGAGTCGAGCGAGCCCATGCGCGGCGCGTTGCGCTCCTACTTTGTCGATGAGGCCCTCTCGGTCTGTGGGGCCAAGCTCGCGGACATTCCATTTCCCGAAGGCGCCGCTGTAACCATGATCTTGCGCGGATCCGCGCTGGTCGTGGCCGAGGGATCTACGGAGTTGCAGACTGGTGACCACGTTTATGTGTTGGCCAACCCTAGCACCGAGCCAATGGTCCAACTCCTGTTCGGCCGGCCTGAGATACTCGATTAAACCAGCTTAGCGATTACTCAGGGTGCTCACTCCTCGTTGAACACCCGGTTGGACCCCCAGTTGCCTGTCGAAGTAGCGCACCGTCGCTGAATCAGCCGTGAGCCACGACTGATGTCGCAGGAATCCGTGAATCTCATCCGGCAGCACCAGCTCCTCGAAGGGTACTCCGGCCGCGGTCAAACGACGCGCAAGATCGACCGTCTGCTGAAAGCGAACATTGCGATCATCGTCTCCCTGAATGAGCAGAACCGGACTCTTCCACATGGAGATCGACGCCACCGGAGACGACTTCCACGCAACGTCGAGTGCCGGCTTGATGTCAGTCTTTTCGTACTGCAGCTGTGCGCTCGCGAGCCGAGCACTGAAGTCCGAAATCCAGTTATGCACACCGTGCAGATCGACACCGGCCTTGAAGATGTCGGAGTTGCGCGCCAGTGCCATTGCCGTCAGAAAGCCACCGTACGAACCGCCCCAGATTCCGATGCGTCGCGCATCCACGCTAGGCAGCGATTGCAGGTACTCACCGCCAGCCTTTACATCCTGATACTCCGACGCA
>JBBSHV010000171.1:0-5943 GCA_038232435.1 Gemmatimonadales bacterium
GACGCGGTCGTCGTACTGCGCAGTGCGGACGGCGAGCGGCGCGTGCCCTTCGCGGAGTTCTACGTTGGGTATCGGGCAACGGTAATGCGCTCCGACGAGCTGATCGTCGCGATCGAGATCCCACCGGTGGAAGGGAGGCAGTGGTTCCGAAAGGTGGGAACCCGCGCCGCGCAGGCGATCTCGAAAGTTGTTGTTGCCGCCGTACGGTCACCGACGCCGCGCATCGCGTTCGGCAGCGTTGCACCGACAGTCGTGCGCGCGCGAGAGACTGAGCGTGCTCTGGCGGCAGGCGCGAATATACACGAAGCCTCAGTAATTCTCGAGCGCGAGATCGCCCCGATCGATGATATCAGGTCGACCGGTGATTATCGACGTCGCGTGTCGGTGAATTTGCTACGCCGCTTCTGGGCGGAGACTGGCTGAGGCAGCCAGTCTCGCCGATATCGATCGCTACTTCCTGATGGATTCCATCATCCGCGGCCGGCGCGTCGTCACACCGGAGGGTGTGCGGGCGGCATCGATACACATTGAGGCGGGGCGCATCGCTCGTGTGGGTGCATGGGACGATGTGCTGTCTGGTGTATCAGTGGTTGACGCTGGTGAGCACATCGTGATGCCGGGACTGGTTGACACGCATGTGCACGTGAACGAGCCCGGCCGCACTGAATGGGAAGGGTTCGAGTCCGCGACGCGCGCGGCAGCCGCTGGTGGGATCACGACTATCCTGGACATGCCGCTCAACTCCATACCGTCGACAACTACAGTGCGCGCGCTAGAGGCGAAGCGTGAGTCCGCGCGTGGCAAGACCGTCGTTGACGTGGAGTACATCGGGGGCGTCGTACCCGGGAACGCTGGTGAGCTGGAGGGACTGCGCGACGCTGGCGTTCGGGCTTTCAAGTGCTTCCTGTCCCCGTCCGGCGTTGACGATTTCCTGAACGTCGACGAGCAGGATCTGCGCGAGGCATTTCCCGTGCTCGCGCGCCTCGGACTCGCGTTGATGGTCCACGCGGAAGATCCAGCGTATCTGCTTGCTGGCAGCGGCAGCTCACGCGTGTATGCGGACTATCTCGCAACGCGTCCAGTTGCGGCGGAGCACGCGGCGATCGCGCTGCTCATCCGCTTGATGGAGTGGTGTCGCACTCCTGTTCATGTTGTTCATCTCTCTTCCGCGACATCGCTCGAGCTCGTGCGCGCCGCACGTGCGCGCGGACTCCCCATCACGGTCGAGACGTGTCCGCACTATCTCACTTTCGCGGCCGAAGAGATTCCCGATGGCGCGACGGAGTACAAATGCGCTCCGCCCATTCGTGATGCAGCCGAGCGTGAAGGATTGTGGTGCGCACTGATCGACGGTGAGATCGACCTCGTCGCATCGGATCACTCACCGTCACCGCCGGCGATGAAGGACACAGATGGTGACTTCAATTCCGCATGGGGTGGAATCGCGTCACTGCAACTTGCGCTCGCCGCGGTGTGGACCGGTGCGCGTGCGCGCGATGTACAGCCCGAGCGCATTGTGGAATGGATGAGCGCCGCGCCCGCTCGGCTTGCGCGGCTGGAGGACCGGAAGGGATCGCTCTCCGCCGGGTACGACGCAGACATCGTGGTGTGGGACCCCGAATCGAGCTTTGTCGTCGATGTTCGTTCGCTCCGGCACCGGCATCCGGTGACCCCGTACGCGGGACGCGAGCTATTCGGCGTGGTGCTGGCGACGTATGTCGGTGGCCAGCGTGTCTTTGTCGATGATCGTCACTTTCACTGAGCACTGGATATTTCACTGTTGCTATAGCCAATGACAGCCACCTTTCCTGACCGCGCGACCGGATCCATTCCTCCGTTTACCGATCTCCCCGACCTCGCGGCCGAGCGCTTTGGCGCGACGGTAATCGGCGCCAACGACGAGTTCTTTGCGCCAAAGGAGGGACTGATCAAGGCGAGCGCGCCCGAGTGGCGCGAGGGCGCGTACACCGAGCGCGGCAAGTGGATGGACGGCTGGGAAACGCGTCGACGGCGCGTGCCCGGGCACGACTGGGCGATCATCAGGCTTGGACTTCCGGGTATCGTTCGCGGCGTCGTTATCGACACGAGCTTCTTCACGGGGAACTATCCGGAGGAGGCGAGCATTGACGCGTGCGCTGTGGATGGTACGCCCTCAGCCGACAGGATGATGAGCGGCGAGATTCGTTGGGAGTCGCTGCTGCCGCGTTCTCCGTTGCGGGGAGACAGCGCCAACGCGTTCGCGATCGATAGTAACGACTGGCGTGTCACGCATCTGCGGCTCAACATCTTTCCAGATGGTGGCGTTGCGCGTCTGCGTGTTCACGGCGAACCCTTGCCGGACGAGCGGATATTCAGTTCGGGTCATGAGGTGGATCTGGCGGCGGCCGAGAACGGCGGTTTTGTCGTTTCGTGCAGCGACATGCACTACGGGCATCGTCAGAACCTCATCCTGCCCGGGCGCTCCACGCACATGGGCGATGGTTGGGAGACGAGGCGTCGCCGCGGTCCGGGCCACGACTGGTCCATTGTTCGCCTCGCGCGCCGCGGCGTGATTGATCGCGTGGAGCTGGACACTGATCACTTCAAGGGAAATGCTCCGGGCAGGTGCATGCTGGAGTATTGCGATGCCGGGCCGTCCTTTGATGCTGCCGCGGAAGAGTGGAAAGTGCTCGTACCCGAGAGCCCATTGGAGCCGCACGCGCGGCATCGTTGGGACGATCTCTCGGCCAGCACAGCGACGCATGTGCGACTAAACATCTATCCGGATGGCGGTGTGGCGCGGCTGCGGTTGTTTGGCCGTGTGCAGGACTGAGCGGGGGTTACATGACGGTCAGCGTCGCTGAGTTGAACGCGCTGTCGGATGATCGCGCGACCGAGCTGCTCACCGAATGCTGCGGTGCATCGGCCTGGGTTGCGGCGATGGTAGCGCGGCGCCCGTTCGGATCGCGTGACGCCGTTCTGTGGGGAGCGGACGACGCCTACGCTTCACTCACGCCGAGTGACTGGCTGGAAGCATTCGCGCACCATCCGAGGATCGGGGAACGGACGAGTGCGTTGGCGCAGGGCGAGCGCGGAAGCGCGTGGTCGGTCGGCGAACAGGCGGGCATCGATCGCGCTCGTGACGACGTACGCGATGAGCTCGCCACGACCAACCGCGAATACGAGCAGCGCTTCGGCCACATCTACATCGTGTGCGCGACGGGGAAGACGGCGTCGGAGATGCTGTCACTCGCGCTCGCGCGGTTACGGAACGAGCCAGAGGCCGAGCTCCGAGTGGCCGCTGACGAACAACGCAAGATCATGAATCTCAGATTGGAGAAGTTGATCGATTACACGGAGAAGAAATGAGCACGCTGAGCACGCATGTTCTGGACACCGCACTCGGTCGCCCCGCACAGGGAATCCGCGTGCTGCTCGAGCGCGATGGTACCACGCTTGGATCTGGAGTGACCGACGCGGACGGGCGCGTGCGTGACATTCTCACGGGCGATACGCAGCTTGGCGCGGGTGATCATCGGCTCACGTTCCACGTAGGGGAATACTTCGCGAGCATGGGGACCGAGTCATTCTACAGCGTGATCGCCGTTGATTTCCGTGTTGGCGCCGGTTCGGGGCACTACCACGTGCCGCTGTTGCTCAGTCCGTTCGGGTATTCGACGTACCGGGGAAGTTGACTGGCTTCCCGCCAATAATGGAAAACGATCGTACTGCGGAAGGATCTATTATAATTATGACAAGTATCATAGTTCTACATCATTGAGGTCACGTGCGCGCAATCCTTTCGACCCTGGACCTACGGCAGCAGCTGGGGGAAGTTCTTGATCGAGTGGCGCTCCGGCACGACCAGTTCATCATCGAGCGGAAGGGGAAGCCCCTCGCCGCGGTCGTTCCGATCAGCAAGCTCGAGCAGATGGAGCAATTCGCCAGGGACCAGGCACTCGCCGCGCTGAACCACCTCCCGACCGCGACACTGTCAGACGCAAGGACGATGACACTCGCGGACGAGGCGAAGCATGCTACCAGGAAGCGTGGGACGACACCGAGGACGTCGTCCCGCTCCGACCGATGAGTGGCACCACCGAGCAGTAAGCCGTGGCAAGCGCAGGTCTTGCGGCATCTCCGGCCGTGAGAGCTGTGCTGGACGCCAACGTGGTGGCCAGCGCGCTGGTCAATCCCGCCGGCGTCCCAGGCCAGATCGTCACGCGTTTGTTTGCGGACGCCGCCTTCGAGTCGGTTGTGTCAAACGCGACGTTGGCCGAGCTTCGCCGATGCGTCACCTACCTGCGGCTGCGACCATACATTCGCATGGACGATGATGCCCTCGCGCGCTGGATCGACTTTTTCGCGGTCGTCTCGTTGGTAGTCCAGGACGAGCCGCTCCCGGGGACCGCCGTGGTGCAGGATGACCCTGATGACGATCTGTATCTGGCCGTCGCAGTCACCGGGTTGGCGGAGTACGTCGTCAGTGGCGACCGCCATTTACTCGGGCTTGGCACATATGGGGCAATCACGATCGTGCCGCCTCGTCAGTTCTTGCAACTTCTTGCAGCTTCCTGACGCGACACGCCGCACTAGAGATCATCGATAGACTTGGGCCAATCCTGCTTTAGCAGCCGCGACAGAGCCCGATCGGCCAGGAGCTTCCCGCCGGTCTGGCACCGGGCGCAGTAGTCGGTCTCGTTGGTCGCATACCGAATGCGTTGCACCGGGGCGGCACACACGGAGCATGGCTGCCGATATTTCCCATGAACGACCATCTCAGGTCGAAACGCGGTGACATGCTCCGGAAAGCCGTCGCCGGCTTGCGTGCGTAGCCTGTCAATCCACTCCCGGAGCACCTGGCGCGATGCATGATACAGCCGAATCGCGTCATCGTCCGTCAGCCGCCGTGTCAGCGTGACCGGCGAGAGACGTGCGCGATGAAGGATCTCGTCCGAGTAGGCGTTGCCGATCCCGTCGAACAGGCGCGGGTCAGTGAGTGCGCGCTTGAGCGTGTGGTTCTCGCTCCGCAGACGGGCGACGAATCCCGCGGAGTCGACTGAGAATACGTCGATGCCCCCGCGATCAATGGCACGAAGCGCTTCCTCTCCACGCACGAGCGAGAGAGATGCTCGGCGCGTGCTACCGGCCTCCGTCAGGACCAGAGTGCCAGCCGAAAATTCGAATGCCGCGAGCGACAGCTTCTTCGGCGGAACCTTGTCAACTGGCAGCCACCGCAGCCGGCCCGCAATCATCAGGTGTATGACGACGAAAACGTCGTCTGTAAGCTCGAGAACGATTCGCTTTCCGACACGGCGAAGCGCGATAACCTCGCGATCGCTCACCGCCGTGACGGGTGGATCAACGGTCCTGAGCACGAACGGGTTGAGCACGCTCAGCTGTTGGAGGCGTTGATGCAGAATGCGCGGTCTCAGCGCATCCAGGTAGACGGTGATGTCTGGGAGCTCGGGCATGGTTGCAAATATCGCGACGGTCAGTCCAAGCTCGCCAGTACGTCGCCAGGCGTGTGGCGCTTCAGCCACACCTGGACAGCACCGGCTGTCCCTTCTAATTACTAACGTACTCCTAATTGGTTACACGTTAGTAATTAAACCTTGGGCTTTCCAGGCTGAACTACTAAATTATGAATACTTAGTAATTACTTAGTAGTTGAGGAGCTAATGAAATTGCCGGTTTCTCCCCCGAATTTGGGGCAAATCATCACGAGCATCCTCGCCGCATGGGAAGGCAAGAGCAACCGTCTCGATTTCCTGCTGGGCGGCTCAGGCCTGGGCCCAGCTCCTGAAGGCAAGTACCGCCATTGGGACACCTTCCGGCACCTGACTCCACCCGCTGGGTTGACCCCTGAGGAGGCTTGGTGGAGCGTAAAGATGGCAAGGCGTTCGCTCTACCAGGAACTCCCGCTTCTGGATAAGAAGGGTCAGCCATTTAGATACTGTCTCC
>JBBSHV010000172.1:0-5860 GCA_038232435.1 Gemmatimonadales bacterium
GACCGGGACATCAGCCGCAAGGCGCAGTGGGAAGCGTGTCGCCGGATGGCTGAGCTGGGAAAGGCGACGATAGGTGCACTCCTCGGAATTCGCGGCATCGGAACAGACGCCGGTGCGTGGATCGATGCATACACGGCCCCTGACGGCTGGCACCGCATGGATCAGGCGCAGCGACGGCTCGAATCCTGGCTGGGGACCCTCGACGATGAGCCGGACGAGCGCGCGCTCGGCGTCGTGCGGCGTTGTTATGACGATGCATGTAACGCGCTGGCCAGCGGTTTCACAAAAGCGCTCGTGGCTGGGAACTGGTTGCTGAAGTCGCGGCTGCATCAGACGCAAGTTTTCAGTGCGGTCGTCGCCGATCGCCCCAAGCCAGTCGCCTACTTCCTCGTCGACTCGCTGCGATATGAAATGGGCGTTGAGCTTGTAGCTCGGCTCCCCGCCGAGGCTGAAGTGAGTCTTCGACACGCGGTTGGAGCGCTACCGAGCATTACGCCGATTGGCATGGCGGCGCTTCAGCCAGGAGCTGCATCCAGCTTCGACGTCGTCGAACAAGGGGACAAACTCGGTGCGCTGATCGACGACATGTTCCTTCCTGACCGGGCGGCGCGGGGGAAATTCGTCGCCGCCCGTGTTCCCAATCTCATCGATATCCCTCTTGACCAAGTCCTCGGACTTCCACCCTCGAAGTTGGCGAAGAAGCTGAATGGAGCGCAGATGGTGATCGTGCGTTCCCAGGAGATCGATATCATTGGTGAAGCGGGGCTCCCGATCCAGGCGCGCCAGGTAATGGACACCGTCATCGACAATCTCGCCCGCGCGATCAAGAAGCTAGCGGCTGCCGGAGTGGAGAACGCGGTGGTAGCCGCAGACCACGGCCATCTTTTCTTCCCCACCGATCGCGACGAGTCGATGCGGACCGATTCCCCCGGGGGCCGGCAGCTGGAGCTACACCGTCGGTGCTGGATCGGACGCGGTGGCACAACCCCACCGGGTTGCGTCCGCGTGGCGGCCTCTGCCCTCGGATATCGCTCGGACCTGGAATTTGTCTTTCATTCAGGAGCTGGTGTCTTCCGGGCAGGCGGCGACCTGGCGTATCATCACGGCGGGCTGTCGCTTCAGGAATTGATTGTCCCCGTGCTCACTATTCGACTGAAGGCACGGGCCACTACCGCGCCTGCGTCAGGACCAATCACCGTCGCGGGTGTCCCCGAGGCGGTGACAAACCGAGTATTCACCGCGACGTTACAGCTCGGCGGCACCGAGCTCGGCTTGTTCGCGAGTTCCATGACGGTACGTCCGCTCCTTGTTGCTGCCGGAAGGGAAGTCGGTGTGGCGGGTATGTCCGTTGAGGGTGAGTTGGATCGCGTGTCGGGTAACCTCATCCTCAACGCCGGCAAAGTAGTGACGATCGCGATGGTGCTTCAAGACGAAAGCGTTGCAGCACTCAGGCTGGTGATTCAGGATCCAACCACTGACGCCGAGCTGTATCGGTCCGCGGAAATCCCTGTTCGGCTCGGAGTCTGAGATGGGCAGCAACGTGATTCCGCTCCGCGATCCGCTTGACGACAAGGCAAATCGCCTGTTCGCGGGTAAGGTCGTTCGCAAAGATCTTGTACGCAAGGTTAAGGTCGGCGCCAACGTGCCCGTGTTCGTGCTCGAGTTTCTGCTCGGTAAGTATTGCGCTTCGTCTGACGAGATCGCAATCCAGATGGGGCTTCAGGTCGTCAACGACACTCTGGCCAATAACTACATTCGGCCGGACGAATCGATCAAGGCGCAGAGCAGGGTGAAGGAGGCTGGCCGGTACAGCTTCATCGACAAGGTGAAGGTGCGCCTGGTGGATTCCGACTACTGGGCCGAAGCCGTCAACTTTGGAAGCAAGTTTCTGCACGTCCCAACGCAATATGTTCGCGACTACGAACGACTGCTCACGGGCGGGATCTGGGCACAAATAGATTTGCGCTTTGAGTACGACGAAGAAGGGAAGGGAAAGAATCCGTTCTGGATCGATAAGCTGACGCCCATTCAGATCGCTACGTTCGACGTGGAAGAATACCGCCGAGTACGCGGGCAATTCAGCACAGATGAATGGATTGACCTGCTCGTCCGCAGCATGGGTTACGAGCCGACAGGCATGAGCCGTCGGCTCAAGCTTCTGTTCCTCGCTCGTCTGATTCCACTGAGTGAGCGGAACTACAACCTCGTCGAGCTAGGTCCGCGTGGCACGGGTAAGAGCTACGTAATCCAGGAGATTTCGCCGTACGCGGCGTTGCTTACGGGGCCGACGACGGTGGCGAATCTCTTCGGCCACATGGGCGGAAAGCAAAAGGGGATGGTGCAGCTCTGGGACATCGTCGGTTTCGATGAGGTAGCGGACCTGCAGAAGATGCCAAAGGAGGTCATCACGACGATGAAGACCTACTGCGAGTCAGGCACATTCCAGCGGGGACACGAGTCAGCCTCAGGCGACGCGAGTATCGCGATGTTCGGGAATACCAATCGTCCCATTGACGTCATGGTGCAGACCGGCGACTTGTTTGAGCCAATGCCGGAGGTGATCCGCGACGACATGGCCTTCATCGACCGGTTGCACTTCTATCTCCCGGGATGGGAGATACCGAAGATGCGGAACGAGATGTTCACCGATCACTACGGCTTTGTGGTGGACTACCTCGCGGAGGCCCTTCGCGAGCTGCGCAAGCACAACTTTACCGAGGTGATAGACCGACACTATTCTCTTGGCGCGCATCTGAATGCCCGAGACCGAAAAGCAGTGCGAAAGACCGTCTCGGGACTGATGAAAATCGTGCATCCTCACGGAGAGGTCACGAGAGAGGAGCTCGCCGAGATTCTGGAGTTCGCGCTTGAAGGACGTCGGCGCGTGAAGGAGCAACTGAAGAAGCTTGGCTCGTTTGAGTACTACCACACGTCATTCAGCTACACCGATCAAGACAGCGGCGACGAGCATTTCGTCGGAGTTCCGGAACAAGGAGGACGAAATCTGATCTCGGCTGAACCGCTGCCGCCCGGCACGGTGTACTCTGCGAGCGTGACCGGAGAGGGTACCGTCGGGCTTCATCGTATCGAAGTATCAATTTCCAGCGGGACCGGCAAATTAAAGATGGCCGGCGGGGTCGCGGGCGCGATGAAGGAAGCGGTCAACAGAGGATTCAGCTATCTGCAGGCGAAGAAGACGGAGCTTGGGATTGCCCGTGAGCTCGACATCTCCGACCTGCACGTTGAGGCCATCGACCTGTTAGCCAATCGTGTCGAGACTGAAATCGGAGTGGCCTTCGTCGTCGCCTGTATATCCGCCTTACGGCGGACGCCTGTGAGCCCGGCTCTGGTCGTACTCGGTGATCTGAGCGTTCAGGGCAACATCAAGCCGCTTCGCTCGCTCACCGAACCGCTGCAGATCGCGATGGACAACGGCGCGCGACGGGCGCTCGTGCCGATTGAGAACAAGCGGAGCTTTCTCGAAGTGAGCGCGGATATCGTGGAGCAGGTGGATCCGGTGTTTTTCGGGGACCCGAAGACAGCTGCTCAAAAAGTGCTCGGTTTGACGTAGGCCAGGCGACGTCCTCGAAGGACCGCCGGATGTTGCCACGATATCTCATCAACTTCTCGTCTTTGTTCGTGCAAGCATTGGCCACGGCCATCCGAACGCCTCTGCCACCAGCTTATAGCCGTCACCGCGGTTAGACGTCACGAAAACTCCCGGTCGCCCGATCTCTACACGCACCCCACCAGAAGGCGTCGAGGTGTATGCCGGGCACAGGCCAGTCCAGTCCCGCCAGCGGTGTAGGGATACATTGTCGCTTGCACGTCGAGGCCAGCGGCGCGCGCCGAATCAATCTTGGCGATCATCGCCCGTTCTTTGATCCAGTTCCGCGTCCGCGCTGCTTTGAGGTGATAGATCTCCACCGGCACACCTCCTTCCCTGCCGATGCGGAGCGCCTCATCCATGCCCTCGAGCACCTTGTCGGCTTCGGAGCGCATGTGCGTGATGTAAAGGCCTCCGTACGGTCTCATCGCTTTGGCTATCTCGATCAGCTCCTCGGTACCGGCGTAGTTGCCGGGCGGATAGATCAACGCGGTGCCGAGACCGAAGGCACCGTCTTCCATGGCGTGACGCATCGCCACGCGCATCGAGTCGAGCGGAGCACCCGTCGCTGCACCCATGTGCAGGCCCATCGCGTACTCGCGCAGCGTGCTCGCGCCAACGAATGAGCCAACATTGGGCGAGATGCCGTGCGCCTGCATTGCGCGCGACCACGCATCGAAACCGTGCGCGCCCTGGAAACGCCGCGCGGAGGCGACTGCGGCCGGACCCTCGGCGGCCAGATCGGCGAGCGTGAGATTGCTGATCGGCGCGTTTGTATACGCCTCACCCATGATCTCTGTGGTGACACCTTGTGTCAGCTTACCGACGTCGCGTCCGTCGCCGGTCAGATACGGTCCGCCGGATTGTACGTCGATGAACCCCGGTGCAACGACCATTCCGGTGGCGTCGATGCGCCGGCGCGCCATGGTGTTCGCCAACTGACCGCGCCGCGCGATCTCAGCGATCCTGTCGCCACGAAGCGCGATATCACCGTAGAACCACGCGTTGCCGGTTCCATCGACGAGCCTTCCATTGACGATGACAACGTCGTATGCGGAATCGCGCGCGGCAGGAAGCGCATTCGTGCTCACGCCGCGCGCCGGCGTCACGCTTCCGCACCCAGCCATCATCGCCGTCTGCGCGACTACCAACGCCAGCAGTAGCACGGTGCCCGATGCGCGATAAACGCCGCCTGTTTGGCGCTTGCAATTGTACCAGTGACTACGGAGCAGCTGGTGCATTCTCGACCTCAGTTGCTGGGGGAACGACAACAGCTTGGCTGCGCCGCGAGCGAGCACGCCACGCATAGAACGCTGGTGTGCCGATCAGCACTGCAACCAGTCCAGCCGCCGCGCGTACAGGTTGCGTGATGATCGTGTTGAGCACGAGCGCCGCCGCCGAGGCGACGAACAGCACGGGGGTTACCGGATAACCGGGAACACGAAATGGACGGCGTGCATCCGGCTCTCGCCGGCGATACACGAACACAGTCAGCGCGCCGAGGGCATAGAATATCCAGCCGGTGAACACGACGTAGGTCAGAAGCTGCTCGAACGTACCGCTCACAGCCAACACCGCCGACCAGAGAGCGATTGCCACAATCGCGAACGCGGGGGTTCCAAAACGCGGGTGGATGATGGCGAGACGCTGGAAGAACACGCCGTCACGCGCCATGGCGAAGTACATTCGCGGTGCCGTGAGCATGATCCCATTCGCTGCGCTGAAGATGGACACCAGAATGAGCGCACCGACTACCTTTCCGGCGGCATGTCCCAGCAGAGCGCCCGCGGCGTCCGCGGCTATGTGATCACTTTGCGCTGCGGCTACCGGCCCCAGCGCGGCGATGTAGCCGAGGTTCGCCAGCATGTAGATTACGATCATCGCAGCGGTCGCGAGCGTGATCGCGCGCGGAAACGTCTTCTGCGGGTCGCGAGTTTCACCAGCGGAAAAGGTGACATACTGCCAGCCTTCGTACGCCCACAGTACTCCAATCATCGCGGCACCGATGCCGGACATCAACGACGGCATCAGCGAAACTGGCCATGTGATCGCGTGCGCCTGCGAGCCACGTCCGAATGCGATCAATGCAACACTCAACGCGACCAGGGCGGCGACCTTGATGCCCGTGGTCCAGTTCTGCACACTCGCGCTCTTGCGAGGGCCACGAACGTTCATTGCCGCGATCACGACTATCACTAAAACCGAAATCAGACGGGACGCGATGGGCCCGATCGGGAGGATCTGGTCGAAGTA
>JBBSHV010000173.1:0-5759 GCA_038232435.1 Gemmatimonadales bacterium
ACGGAAGGCCGCGGACAGTCCCCACCACCCCGCCCTGTAGCCAATACCGGCCAGCGCGAGCGCAAGCAATGCAAGCAGCGCGGCGATAGCGCCGGCCATGACGAGTCGCGCCGTGCGCGCGGAAGAATCCGGCTGTGGCATCGTGATTCACTGGGCAGATTGTCCGGTGAGAAGATAGTGCGTCGCGTCGGTCATAGGCGGATATTGTTGTCCATATGCTTTCCTTGTTGCTGCTCCTACGCCGAATGATGGCGCTTCGCTCGTTGTTCGGCGTGGGTCGCTTCAGCTTTGGCCTTGCCATACTGCTGCTGTTCCAACTGCTCGGGTCGTGGCTGGTGAGTGTCGCACACGCGGCTGTGCCCGGCAGTGTGGTCGGGATGATGCTGCTCGCCGCGGCGCTGCACGTCAGGATTGTCCCCATGAGCCTGGTTCGGCCCACGGCGGACTTCCTCGTGCGTCATCTCGCGCTGCTGTATGTCCCCGCTGGAGTCGCGGTGATGCTGTACGCGGAGCTGCTGCGTGAGCAGTGGCTGGCCATCACCAGCGCGGCCCTCGCCAGCCTGATCGCGGTGCTTGTCGTGGTCGGCCTCACGGTTCAGCGGCTGGAGCGCCGCGCGGCAGTGTTGCCGTGAGTGCTCTCCCGCGCGCGGTGGCGCAAATCCAATCAACCGCGATCTGGATAGTGGTGACGCTCGCGATCTACGCGCTCGCGCGATGGGGGTACGCGCGGACGCGTAACCCGCTGCTCAATCCGGCGCTGGTGTCGATCGCGGCGGTCATCGGCCTACTCAGTGTCACGGGAACGCCATATGCCGAGTACGATCGGGGCGGACATCTCCTCTCGTTCTTTCTCGGACCCGCCATCGTCGCCCTCGGCGTTCCGCTGGCTCTGCAACTAGGAGAGATCTGGCGCAACGTGCGCGCGATCGCGGCTGCGACAACCGCCGGCAGCATGATCGGGATTCTTGCCGGAGTCGGTGTTGCCGCGGCGCTCGGCGCACCGCACGATGTAGTCCGCTCACTCGCGCCGCGCTCCGTCACAACGCCGATAGCGATGGCAATTGCGCTCAGGATTGGGGGCATTCCCGCGCTCTCGGCACTGGTCGCGATATCGACCGGGGTGATCGGTGGCGTGATCGGGCCGACGCTGCTTCGATCGATTGGGGTGACCAGCCGTCTGGCGACCGGTCTCTCGCTCGGTGCCGCCGCGCACGGCCTCGGCACTGCTCGCGCGACCGAGGAGGGTGACGTTGAGGGTGCGGCCAGCGGGATGGCGATGGGACTCAACGGAATCGTGACGGCACTGCTCGCTCCGGCCGTGGTCGCGATCCTTGCCATCCTGTTCGGGAGCAGGTTCTAGGGGTCCCGTCGCGGGTCCCACATCACACGAGCGGTACGATTGTGGCGCGCCGAGCATGGAAGCTGCTGAGTGCACTTGCACCATGCGGGCTTCCAACAATACTAGAAAGGCGATCATCTACACGCCTACAGCACTCCAGGTGGAGTCGTGGCGACTTCTCTGGGAGGAGCTCGCTCGCGATCCATGGTCGCTCGCGGAGTATCGGGAGTGGGAAGATCGTCGCCGGCGGGCACAGCCACAGATGCTCGAGCTGCTCAGTCGCTTTCTCTCCGGTGCGGCCGACGTCGCGGAGCTACGCGCCACGTTCGACGCGCGAACGAGGACTGATTGGGATCTATTCAGACTGCGCGGTGCATCCGGCGCAATGTTCCTCAACAAGCTCGGCAAGTATGTCGCCGATACAGGTGCGCTCAGTACTCGGCTGCGCACAGCGCTGGGCGTTCCTGAGTCCGTTGATGACGGGCGCGCGAAGCTGCGCAATTTCGTCTCCTTCCTCGCCGACGCCGCGGAATCAGATGCTGCCACAGGCAAGCAGATTCAACCAGCGCGAGCTGCATTTTTCGTAACGACATGGTGGCACCTACAGGACAGCCGTCGTTGGCCCGACTTCCAGCTTTCGGCGCGCACGGCGCTCCAGTTGGAGGAGGGTCTGTACGCGCCGACCGGGAATGCGGTGGATGACTACTTCAGCTTTCGAGAGACATATCTGGCGCTTGCGGCTGCGCTCGGCATCAGTGCCTGGCAGCTGGACTATCTCTGTTGGTGGCATCAACAGCGCGATCGGACGGATGATACCGTCGGCGGCTACGGGCCCGAGAGGCTCCGGATCCCGAGTGCCGTTCGCGAGTCACGCGCGCGGACGCGAATCGCGGCACCGATCGCTCCGGCAATTCAGGTGCGCGAGCAGCAGGCGGCTCCCAAGCAACTCAAGCAGCGCAACCAACGATCCGTCATCAACCACACCCATCTCCAGTGGCTCCTGGCCCACATAGGCAAACGGTTTGGCTGCCGCGTCTGGGTCGCGGCCAATGACCGTACGAAGGAGTGGAATGGAGAATCGCTAGCCTCGCTCAGCATCGACCGTCTGCCATCGCTCGGGTTGGATCCTGACACGCAGCGCGTCATCAGTCTCATCGACGTGGTATGGCTTCGCGGCTCCAAGCAGGTCGCTGCGGCTTTCGAGGTCGAACGCACGACGGCCGTGTATTCGGGTCTTCTCAGGCTGGCCGATCTCGCGGCATCGGCGCCCAATCTCAATTTCCCGCTGTACATCGTCGCGCCCGAAGCCCGCCTAGCGAAGGTGCGCCGAGAGCTGTCGAGGCCTACGTTTCAGATGTTGGAACTGGATCGTAGAAGTGCTTTTTTCTCCGCCGAGGCTTTGATCGATGCAGCCGATAGCATGATGCGCTGGGGCAATGACCCGCGCGTGATCGAGAGAATCGCGCAACGAATGGATCGACAAGTAGATCCGACCGATAGAGTGGGTCCAGCAGCTCCCGCACCAGGAATCTATGAACCTTGACTTCGTGCAGGCTTGGAGAACAACACAGCGTCTGATCAACGGCTTCATTGCCGCGGTACCGCGGTTTCTGCTTGCGGCGATCATCATCGTGCTGTTCTACTACTTGGCCAAGGGAGTGCGCGCACTCGTTCGCCGGCATGTAAAACACCGCGAGGGGCGGGGAACACTCGAGATCGCGCTGGGCCGACTGGCGCATGCGGGAGTGATCGCCTTTGGAATACTCGTTGCAATCGCGGCCGCATTCCCCGGCTTCACGCCAGGAAACCTGGTCAGCGCTCTCGGTGTTTCCGGCATCGCGATTGGCTTCGCATTCAAGGATATCTTCCAGAACTTTCTCGCCGGCATCCTGATCCTCATCACCAAGCCGTTCAGCATAGGCGATCAGATCCTCTATAAGGACTTCGAAGGGACCGTGGAGGACATCCAGACGCGCGCGACTTACATCAAGACATACGATGGTCGCAGGGTCGTCCTCCCCAATAGCGACCTGTTCACCAACCCTGTCACGGTGAACACGGCTTTTGCGCAGCGCCGCGTTCAGTACGACATCGGTATCGGCTACGGTGATGACATCGAGCGAGCCAAGCAGATCATTCTGGAGGTTCTCCGCAAGGCACAGGGAGTTGATCCGGACCCGAAGGCCGATGTCATAGTCGTGAATCTCGCGGAGTCGAGCGTCAATCTCCGCGCGCGTTGGTGGAGCAGCTCGCAGATAGTTGACGTCCTGATCGGACAGGACAAGGTGCTCTCCGAAGTGAAGCAGCAGCTGCAGGCGAACGGGATAGATCTGCCGTATCCTACGCGCCAGATCCTCTTGCATGACCAGTCGGAGCAGACGGACGGCGATCGCCGCACTCAGCGTGAGGGGTGGCCCGCGGGGGACAAAGAGGTTCCCGGACCGCGGAGCATCGCGGGTGCGATCTCCAGCACGGCGCCACCACCGCAAAACGAAGCGAAGTAAAGCTCCTCCCAACCAACCCAGTAATCACGTCGCGTGACAGTACTGACGCTCACGACCCTCATAGCGCTGGGATCTTTCGGCGCGGGAATGCTCGGCGCACTCACCGGCCTCGGCGGCGGAATGATCATCGTCCCGATGTTGACGCTGCTCTTCGGCGTCGACATTCGCTACGCCATCGGCGCGTCGCTGGTTTCAGTGATCGCCACGTCGTCCGGCGCGGCCGCGGCGTACGTGCGTGAAGGCTATACCAACATACGTATCGGGATGCTGCTCGAGATTGCGACCACGTGTGGCGCGCTCATCGGCGCGTACGTCGCGGGGCTGATTTCGACGAGTGCGATCGCGATCATCTTCTCGCTGGTGCTCGTCTATTCCGCGTATCGTTCCTTTCAACCGCGTGATGAGCACGGCACCGGTGGTGCGAGCGACCGCTGGGCAATTCGCCTGCGGCTGGAGGGCACCTTTCCCACACCCAACGGCATGCAGGCGTACTCGGTGCATCGTGTACCGGTGGGGTTTTCGCTAATGTTCGTCGCCGGCATTCTGTCCGGGCTCCTCGGCATCGGCTCGGGTGCGGTGAAGGTACTCGCCATGGATCAGGCCATGCGGCTGCCATTCAAGGTGTCGACGACAACCAGCAACTTCATGATCGGTGTGACCGCGGCAGCGAGTGCCGGCGTTTATCTGCACCGCGGCTACATCGATCCTGGGCTCGCGCTGCCCGTAATGCTGGGAGTTCTGGCGGGTGCGCTCACGGGTGCTCGCATTCTCACAGTTGCCAAGGTAGGTGCGCTCAGGACTGTGTTCAGCATCGTGATTGTCGGTCTCGCGATCGAGATGTTGTACAAAGGCATACGGGGTGGCCTGTGACTGACCCAACGCAGAATCGTGGATCGCAGAATCATGGACAGCGGGATCGCACGGCCTGGACGGACGAACAGGTCGAGCTGTTCGTCGGAAATCTGCTGCGCGTTGGGGTGATCGTAGCCGCGACGGTCGCGGTCATCGGCGGAGTTCTCTATCTCGCTCGCTACGGCTCGACAGTGGCTCAGTACCACGTCTTTCACGGAGAACCAGACGAGCTGCGCAGCGTACGAGCTGTGCTGCGGGACGCGTTTCATCTCCGCAGCAAGAGTGTGGTTCAGCTCGGGCTCCTGATTCTCATTGCCACGCCTATCGCGAGAGTGGCGCTATCCTTGTTTGCCTTCGTCAGACAACGCGACCGTACCTACGTGGCGATCACCGCGATTGTCCTGGCGCTGCTCATCTATGGTCTCACCGGTGCGAGTGCGTGACGTCGAGCGCTCTCTAAGAGCTGTCATGCACAGCGCGGACGGTCGATCGTTTGGAAGTGGATGGCAGCGATGTTGCTGCACCTGACTCCCTAAGCACGTTTCACACATCGGTGGGGGGGAGAGACGACATGCCAACACGTTCGAGCGGTAACAATGACAAGGACAGTGGCGACAAAGGTGCAGGGAAGCTAGGAAGTAGCGGGGGGAACAGCGCGAAGCGCGGATTCGCTGCAATGGATCCGGCGGCACAACGGGAGATCGCGCACGAGGGCGGTCGGGCGGTGAGTCGCAATCGCGAGCATATGTCGGAGATCGGGCGTAGAGGCGCAGAGGCGCGCAACGCCTCACGAAGCGCGCGGCGCAACTCGGAAGGCGGTAGCGGGAACGCTAGCGCGCAAGACGGGACTTAGACGGACGTCGCTATGCCTCGCAACCAGCTTAAAGGGCGTCGCGAATCCGTTGTGATACAGTCATCCTCTAGATCCTCTAGATCCTGTAGATCCCGTCCGAAAGATTTGGGACAGGATCTACAGGATGGGTAAAGCAGATCGCATCAATTCAGCGGGGCTCATTCGCGCCGAGCTGATGAGCGCTGCGCGTGACTAAGAGCGCCCATAGTCG
>JBBSHV010000174.1:0-5671 GCA_038232435.1 Gemmatimonadales bacterium
CAGTGGCGAACATCTGCGCCCGAAGTTTACCAGTCATGGATCCAGTCTTTGATGGAGCGTTCTGCACGACTGCTCGCACTGGGAGCGTACGCGTCTCCGCATTGAATGCTCCCCCGATGCTGACGACACGTGCCTCGAAAGTGTCCGTGGGGAACGCGGGTACGGTAAAGCGCACGCGTGCTCCAGGGCTGAGTGCGGATACAGCTTGCTCGGTTATGGCCAGATCAAGCCACAGCGTGGATGGATCACTCACAGTGACCAACGCGGCGCCAGCATCGGTCACGGTACCAGGCGTAACATCGCGGCTCAGGACCACGCCTGCGAGCGGTGAGCGTATCACCATCAGACCCGACGCGAGACCCGACGCGGAGCTTACTCCCATCTGGGCGAGTGTGGCGCGTGTACGCGCAACCTCTGCAGAGGCGCGGGCGAGCTCGGACCTGGCCAGCTCGTCGTCAGCCTGTGCGCGTTCCAGATCCTGCCGTGCGATGGCCTTTGCGGCCAGTAGCCGCTCCGCACGCTCGCGAGCAGTTCGCGCGTATACAGCGGCAGCGCGCCGGGCCGAGAGATCGGCTGCGGCCTTGTCATAGTCGGCTCGCGCTGTGCTCGCATCCGCGCTCTGCAGTGTGACGAGTGGTTGTCCACGCGACACACGATCGCCGACCTGTACGTGGACCGTAAGCACTCGGCCCTGTGCGGGGGCGCCGAGGCGCGCGGTGCGGTCCTCATTCGGGATGAGCTGCCCCGGAACTTCGGCCGCTGTCGCCATCGCGCGCAGCACCACCGGCGACCACTGGACACCGCCGTGCTGAATCGCGGCGGGACTCATGAGTACCTCCGTTGCACTGCTCGGATCGGCGGCCGGAGAAGGAGCAGAAGAGCTGGATGCAGCTGATGCACTACTTGAGGATGTGGCCGGATCGGCTGCCTTCGCTTGCGACGCATCACGACATCCGGCAGCGCTCACCGACAGAATGCCCGCGAGCGTCAACGTGCGCCTTAGGAGGAATGTTGATTGAGACAGTAGGTGAGACATTATTGGCGGATCTGAGTAGGGGTAGCGATTGCACTTCCGGTGGGTGTTGTAGCTGTCGTAGGTGCTGTACCGAGCGAAAGACTTGGGAACTGGCCCGTAGCGGCATCCAGAGGGTCGAATCCGGCGGCGGCGTACAACTCCAGCAAACCCTCGCGCTGCGCGAACATCGCGCGGTAGTAGGTGAGCCGTGCATCAGCCAGCGTTCGCGTTGCATCAATGACCTGAAACAGCGGTGCTGCACCCTCTCGGTATGCGGCAAGCGCTATGCGGCGCGACTCCTCCGCGCGCTCGATCAAGCGACCACGCAGCGGAGCGAGTTGTGCCGCGAGTGCCTGAGCTCCTTCGTATGCACCAGCGACTTCGGCCGTTGCACGTCGTTCAGTCCAGGTAAGTTCCTGTTCGGCAGCACCGCGTTCGCCCGTCGCTCGCTCGACCTCGCCGCGGTTCTGATCGAAGAGCGGGATTGGAAGACTGAGGCCCGCGATCATTGAGCTGACGCCAGCGGTGCGTTTCGTCCCAAAGGTCGCGCCCAGTTGTCGAACAAACAGCGTGCGTTGCAGCGCGAGTTCCGCACCAGATGCTCTTGCGCGAGCACGAGAGGCAAGTACGTCCGGGCGGGCGATAAGAGCGCGCGTGACGAACACGCTCCTGTCGGGCAGAACCAGATTCTGAGCTGCCATCGTCGCGTCGTTATCCACAGCGACCGCGAAATGTGGCAGGCCGGGCATGATACCTTCGCTTACTGTTGCTGGTAGGGCTACTGATCCACTCAGGGTATCATTCAGGAACGGTACCAGCGCTGCACGCGCGCGAATCAACTCAACGTCCTGAATCGCTCGTTCTGTCGCGTTGCGATCACGCTCGACCTCCAGGCGAATAAGATCGCCTTCGGCGGTGGCGCCTTCCGCCACCCGTGTGCGGTTAAAGCGAAGCAGGCTGTCCAGCCCTTCCTGCACCTCCGCTGCCCCCTGAACTGCGATCTGCGCAAGCGCGATGCGGTAATAGGCTCTAGCCGCGTCGAGTGCGACAGCACGCCGTGCAACGGCAAGCTCCGCCTCCGACGCCCGCACATCCGCGTTGGCGCGCTGTACCCGTGGCCCACGCTGCCAGAGTGGCTCAAGGGGAAGCGTGGCAAACGTCGACGTTTCCTGGGCCAGACCAATCGGCCGTGCGCCACCCGGCAGAGCAGCGTTCTCCACCTGGTACGTCACGATCGGGTTCGGGAGGGCTCCAGCCGTGCGGCGTGCGCCCTGTGCTCCGCGCACGCGAGCTGCCGCGGCTTCAATCAACGGGTGCCGATCGAGCGCACTTCGTAGGACAGCAGGCAGCGTCAGAACATTCGGAACATTGCCCGGCGGCGCACCGGCTAGTTCCGGAACAGATTGGGCTGCCACGTCACTTAAGGGCACAAGCGCGGCCGTTACGACAGCGGTTACAGCCAGGAGAAGAGCTGCACGCGGTGTTCGGGGTCGTACCTGACCGGGGCCTTGTTGTAACGGTCGTAACACATGCCGCGCACCGACGGCACGAGCAATATCAGCATACATGGTGATCAGAGATGATGGGGTGGCGACTACTCCCGTTCGCCGCCGGCGCGCTGCGAGACTCAGCTATGCGCGAGTGCGCAATGTGCTGAGTCGCACCGCGTCAATCCCGGTCCCCAGCATGGCCCTGCGGACGCAACTACCCCCTGTCGCGGCGGTACAATTGCGACGTGGTGGTGCAGCAGACCGCCGGATCCCGAACTGGAAACCGAAATTGTTGCGGAGATGCAGTCCCGACGCCGAGCATCGGCGGGGGAATACGGGATTATCGAATGGCGTTCAGGTACGGGCAGCGGATGGGCTGCACCGCGGAGCTAGTACAGCTATCCGAGGAGAGGAGGTGGTGCTCGGGGCTGGCTGGGCGTGACTCGCAGAGAATGCGGGTACGCAAATAAAACATCGGACGGGCCTACGTTGGCCGATGTCTGCGTGGCTGTCCGTGGGACAAATACAACCGTGACCAACGCTGGCGGTGGCTGCGGAAGCAACTTGGGTAAAACATTGATCAGCGCAGCCTCATGGAGGGCCCGGTGATCCCAGTCGCCATCCCCATCGTGCTCAACCGTGGTCGCCGAGGAGTGCCCAGAATCAAAAGCACCAACGGTCGCAGTAGAGACAGTCGACAGGGGCGAGGCTGTACGCTCCGATCCAGCTCTCACTACTCCGCTCTCAATCGCTTCGCGCTGGTGCACAATGCCGTGCACAACTTTTGTCACCGGGTCCATGGACGCGGCGACAAAAGCGAGAATACTGAACAGGAGCCGGACCGAAGCGTTGCGGCGCATGGGCTCAATGTACCCGGAGGCGCTTCCCAATACCAGCGGCACAGAGCGCCTTTCGGACAATGCCCACCGCGGTATCAGTGCGGTATCAGATGCGCAATCCGAAAGATGGAAAACAGTGGCTCTGCCCAGATACCAAGGACGACGAGCAACACTGAACTCGCGGTCGCACCCAGTAGGGCCCACTGGCCCAGTACCGGTAGCGGCTCTCCAGCTCGGTCAGCTTCTGCTCCGGCCTCGTCCCAGGCAGGTCCAAAGTAAGCTGGCCCGAGCACGCGCCCATAATACGCGAGCGACACCACAGTATTGATGATGGCGACAACGGCCAGCCAGCCGTAGCCAGCATCGATCACAGCACCAAAGAGCGCGAGCTTCGCCCCGAACCCTGCGAGCGGGGGGATACCGACAAACGAGAGAAAGCTGACAACAAGCGCACCGGCGAGCAGCGGATGCGTACGGGCAAGTCCCGCATAACGCATCCGTTTCGCTTCACCCCTGAGCTCCGCGACTACGCCGAACGCGGCCAGGTTAGCGAGTGTGTACGCGACGAGAAAGAAGAGCAGTGACGGAATGGCCAGAGCGCTGCGGTCGAGCGCGACAACGGCCATGAGTCCGTAGCCCGTCTGCGACACCGCGGACCAGCCAAGCAGGCGACGAACGTCGTCCTGCCACAGTGCAGCCGCGTTGCCAAGGGTCATCGTTACCGCCGCGAGCAATGCGATCACCGGGCGCCAACCAACACCGGATTCAGGGAGCAGAATGACGAATCGCGCGAGTGCTATGAGCGCACCGATTTTGGGAACGGCCGTAACGAATGCAGCGATTGGGACCGGCGCGCCGTCCGCCACGTCGGGCATCCATGCATGTACCGGCACCGCTCCGATCTTGAACGCAAGTCCAACAATCACTAACCCCACGGCCGCGACCAGCGCCAGCGAATCAGCTCGCGCCAGGTGTATAAGAAGCCCGGAGTAGGTCGTAGTCGCAGCAAGACCAAACAGCAGCACGATCCCATACACCATCGCCCCGTTGGCCAGAGCGCCGAGAAGAAAGTACTTGAGGGCGGCCTCTCCGGCGCGCTTTGATCGGCGATGATACGCGACCAGAACGTATCCGGTTACGGATGAGAGCAACACGGCAAGCGTGAGCTCCATGATGTCGGACGCTCCGGCCATCAGCACCGCTCCAAGCGCCGACATGATGAGAATGGCGTAATACTCACCATGCCGCGGATCGGTCGCAAACCAGTCGACCGAAAGCGATATCACGATCGCCGTTGCGCCAAGAACGATGAACTTGCCCCATACCGCCGGACCATCGATGGCGTAAGTACCGGAGAACGTGAAGCGTCCGACACTACCTCCGACGCTCTGCATCAGGTTCACGGTGACAGCGGCGGTGATGATGAGGGTAACGAGTGCAAGCACACCTGCCCATCGCTGCATCCGACGTGGTGCAAAGAGAGCGAATATGAGGATGATGACCGATCCCACCAAGAGCGTGAGTTCGGGCGCGACGTCGCCAACTGGCATCGCCATCGCTGAGCTATTCATGCACGCTGGCCATGGCAGCGTGATGAACGATGTCTATGAGCAATGTTCATCATCAATCATGCGTGAAGAACTGGACCACGCATCCACCCGCTTACCTACTTCCCAGGATGGGGCGAACACCAGCATCGATCACCGTCAACAACGGTGCGGGTGCCACTCCGATTAAGAGCACGATCACGAGCAGCGTCGCGAGCGTCAGCAGCTCGACCCGGCCGAGCTCGGGCCATGCAGCCCAACGCTCGGGCATGTCACCCAGAAAGACTCGTTGCAAGAGATGGAGGAAGAGTGCCGCTGTGATGATGATGCCGAAAAGCGCCAACCCGGCGAGCCACGGGAACACGGCGTAGGTGCCCACAAATATCTGGAACTCGGCGACAAATCCAGCGAGACCAGGCAGACCCAGACTCGCGAACGCCGCAACCGCAGTGAGCCCGGTGAGCGCCGGTGCTCGGCGCGCGAGTCCACCGAAGTCCGCGATCTCGTACGTCCTGGATCGCTGCCAGATGGAGCCGGTAACGAGGAAAAGTGCGCCCGTGATGAGACCATGCGCAACCATTTCTACCGTCGCACCGGTGAGCGCCAGTCTGCGCGCTCCATCAGCGCCGTGTAGCAGCGCACCCGCGGCCGCTATCCCGAGCACTGCGTAACCCATGTGGTTGACGCTGGTATAGGCAATGCGCCTCTTGAGATTGGGCTGCGCCATGGCCACCAGCGCGCCATAGATGATGCTCACGAGCGCGATCACGCCCAAGGGGA
>JBBSHV010000175.1:0-5643 GCA_038232435.1 Gemmatimonadales bacterium
ACTCTCGACCAATTGACGATTGGTCTGATCATCCAGGTTCTTGCTAATCACGCGCGACGCACCCGCAATCGCAAGATCAACAGCCTCGCGACGCAGATCCGCGATCGCGGTGTCACGCTCCGCCCCGATCTCGCGACGCGCCCGCTCCAGCAGCTCCGCCTGCTGCGCATGCGTCTGGTCGATCATCTCAGTGCGCACGCGCTCACCAGCATTGCGCGCCTCGCCGATGATCTTCTGCGCCTCGTCGCGCGCCGATGCGATCTGCTCACGCTGATCTCCGAGCAGGCGACCCGCCTCCTCTCGATCACGCTGCGCCCCGTCGATCGCTTCCTGAAGCGCCTGCTCGCGAGCACGGACCGCCTCAGTGATCTTGGGGAACGCGTAGCGCGAGAGTATGAACCAGACGGTGATGAAGATCAGCAGCGTCCAGACCATCAACCCGAAGTTCGGGTCAAGCAGACCCGGGCTCCTGGCTGGCGCGGCCGCGGACTCTTGAAGCAACAGAAGCAAATGCATGAACAATCTCGGTAAGCATGGCGGACGAGCGCCGCCGGTATTCCCGACGACACTCGCCCGCACACGGGTTTGGAAACTTTTTGAAAACTCTTAGAACTTCTTAGAACTTCTTAGAACTTCAAGACAACAAGCAGCGCGACAACGACCGCGAACAGAGCAACACCCTCGACCAGCGCCGCGAGAATAATGGCTGCACCCTGAATCGTTGCACCCGCTTCCGGCTGCCGAGCTATCCCTTCCGTCATGCCTCGGCCAATGAAACCAATACCGATACCGGCACCGATCGCGGCCAGACCGGCACCCACACCGGCACCCAGCATCGCGTTACCACCCGAGCCAGCCCGCGCCGCAGCCGCGTCGACTGTCGCCTGCAACAGAGGATACATCGTCATGTAGCTAATCTCCGAAATGAAACTGTACCGCCGAAGTTGCGCGCCTCGGCACTGCGCCACCCGTCAGCGGGACACTGTCTCAACACCGTCCCAACGGGCTTCCCGGGGGAACCCGGTACATCTACCAACCGTGTGCTAGTGGTGCTACTGGTGCTAATGGTGCTAGTGGTGCTACTGGTGCTAATGAGCCGCCGTGCGAATCTGACCGATGAAGACTGCCGCCAGTAACGCGAACACGTAAGCCTGAAGCAGCGCCACGAACACCTCGAGCAACATGATCCCAATTGCCATCAGGAACGGACCCGGAATGACCCAGTAACTGCCGAACGTGAAGATCAGCCCGATGAGCGCCAGCACGATAACATGGCCGGCTGTCATGTTCGCGAACAATCGAATGGTGAGCGCAAAAGGCTTCGTGAACTTGCCGATGATCTCGACCGGCGTCATGATCAGCGTCATGGGCAGTTTCATCATGAGAGGCATGTCGTGGGGCCAATAGATGACCGTCCCGATGTATCCCTTACCGAGCGCGCGCATCCCCGCCATTTCCACCATCACGAAGGTGATTAGCGCCAGGCCGGCGGTGACGGCGATATTTCCGGTCGCCGTGGAGCCGTAGGGAAGCAGGCCGAGCAGGTTCGCGAACAGGATGAAGAAGAAGAGGCTCAGCACGAACGGGACGTACTTCTCACCTTGCGGTCCCAGGTTCCTGAGCGCCACCTCATCGCGAAGATACAACACCATCGCTTCCATGCCGTTCGCGAACCCCTTCGGTGCTCCCGCTCCTCCCACGCCTGTCCCCGCCCGCGCGTGGCGGCCATGTGCGCGTGCCGTCAATAGGAACGTGGCCACGACGGCCACCGCGGAAATGAGCAGCCACACGACATGCTTCGTCGGCGACATGTCCAGAGTCAATGAGCCCAGGTGCAGCGGAACCCATCGCGGCAGCTCCACCTCGCACATGAAACCGGTACGGAAGCACGGATAATCAAGCACGTGCGAGTCCGTGATGTGGGGCATGATCAGGTCAGACGGCGCTAGCATTACTTGGGCACTCGCTGTAACAGGAAAGATTCCATCAGAGTCGTAACGAAAAAGAACGCAGCCAGCGACAGCAGCGCGGGAGCCAATGGAAGGCCGAGCACCCGATCCGCGACAAAGGCGTAAGCAATCAATACGAGCAGGCGAAGTAGCGCTCCCAAACCCCACGCGGTGATCCAACTCCCGCGCCGGAGCGTGCGAGCCAGACCGAACGCAGCGCCCTGTACGATCACACCGACGGCCAAGCTCCAGATCAGAGCCCGCGTCAGGGCCCGTCCCTCTTGTTGGTCCTGGCGCCGGCATCACTCATTACTCGCCGGTACATGCTATAGAAAGTGCCGCCCGCGCCCACGAACACGCCGAGGACGAGGAACAACGGACGCGACCCGAGATATCTATCGACCCAGCTCCCCGCGTAGGCGAACACCAGGATCGCCACGACGAACTGGATACCAAAGCCCGCGTACGTCGACGGTGACCCGGCAGACGGCTTTTGTGCCACAGAACTGGAATTTAACGAGCTTGTGAAAAAAGTTGCAAGGGCGCCTGTAGATGCGACCCGCGGTCGCCCTCTCACCCACAACCGCGCCGACCGCCCGCAGCCCTCATCCATTACGTGCAAATCTCTATTTGTGATCCTGCCTCAAATGCCGATCCTTTAACAGGTTACGTGTAGCGTTTCGGCTTGCCTTGTCGTCCTCTGGTTAATAACTTGGTGACTGGCGACGCCTCGTTGTCAGCCGTTGCCCCTCCGTCGCTATTGGCATGGAAAACCGCTTCGTCATCACCACTCTCTGCGTCGCCGCGCTGGCCTATGCCTGCGGTCCGTGGATCAATTCTCAGAGCGCCCCCGCCCCCGCCCCCGCGGCGGCGCTGTCGCCAGCTCAGCCACACGGCGCTGTTAATCGCGGCGCTAAGGCCGCGGTCGCAACCACGTTGGCCGTTGTCCCCGTCGGCGACCGTGTCAATCTGGCGCTGCGCATCACCAATAACACGGCCAAGACCGTCGAACTGCGCTTCCCCAGTGGTCGCACCCACGACTTCGCGGTTCTGGATGCGCAAGGCCGAACCGTCTGGCGGTGGAGCGCCGGACGCCTCTTTACCCAGACCATGCAGAGCAAGTCCGTAAAGTCCCGCGAGAGTGTAACCCTGGAAGACAGCTGGGACTCCAACGGCGCGCACGGCGCGTACACGGCTGTAGCCCTTCTGGCCACAGACACTCACCCGGTCGAACGGCGCATCGATTTCACACTACCCTAGGCCGGTAGTGATTCCGCGGTGACTCCGCGGTGAGTTGGTAACATGTAGGCTCTTACCTTGCGTATGGATCTCCCCAGGCACCATCAACCAACGGGGAATCCATACATGACCGATGAGCAGCGCAAGCACATAGAGAAGCGACTTCTGGAAGAACGCGATGGAGCCACATCGCTGCTGTCGCGCTACACCACACAGCACGAGAATCAGGACGATCTGCAGGACGCCGCCGGGGATCTCACCAACATGCCCCTGCACATGGCCGACCAGGGCACCGACACCATGCAGCAGGAACTCGATGCCGTGATGGTGGATCGCGAGACGCGCAACCTGAACGATATAGACGCCGCCCTCGAACGTTTGTACCAGAATCCAGAGAGCTTCGGCATTTGCGAGCGCACGGGAAAGGAGATCGCCTTCGAGCGCCTGGACATCGTGCCCTGGGCTCGTACCTGCTGACCTCGTGGCCACCGGCGGTCGCCCTTACCTGACCGTTAGATTGTCACCGGTTCCAGAATCACCGGTTCGTCCGTTTTCGGTGATGCACAACCCTATGTTTCCCGAGATCTTGACCCCGGGGAGCTAAGGATGGTCGTTGTACACGCGTTGGGCGAGTGCGTGATCCGCACGAGCGTCGCCACAATTACGCCGCGCGCCGATATTGGATTCGCTCTCGCGATGTATTTGATCGCTCAGCGCGGCAAACGCACTTCGCGCCAGACGCTGCTGGCGCTATTCTGGCCGACCGCCCCGCAGGCCACCGCGGCACACGCACTCAGCGAGGCCCTTCACAAACTGCGGCGGAAAGGACTCCCTGTCTGCGGCGACGATACCTACTGCGTTTGGATTGCGCGTGACGCGGTGTCAACGGACATCGAGGGACTGCGCACCCAGCCACCGCGGACCCTGCTCCAACGCGATCTCACCATTCTCCCCGGCTACTCACCCAGAGGCTCCGCCAGCTTTCTCGACTGGCTGGACGATTACCGTGACGAGTTCCGACAGCAACTCATCGCGGAGCTCCTGAACGCCACCGCGCGGGCCGAAGACGACGGTGACGCGCGCACCGTGATGGAACTTGCAGAGCAACTACTCAAGCTGGAGCCGAGCAACGAGGCTGCCCTCGCCGCAACAGCTCACGCAGCGGAGGCGCTACGACGCCCAGCCGCGCCGCGACGTGCTGCGCCCGCGCTGGGCGACGAGGTCCGGCCGCAGGTGGTCAGCGAGTCCATGCCTCGTACCAGGTGGTCGCTCCCGGTGGGCGACTTCCCGGCGGCGCGCGATACCACTCTGGTCGGCCGCGCCGATGATGTCGCTCTTATCATCGATCTACTGGATGCGGCAGCTCGGGGTAGTGGCGGCGGACTGTTCATATCGGGCGCGGCAGGAATTGGAAAGAGCCGTCTGGTTCGCGCGTTGGGCAGCATTGCACGCGAGCGTGGGATGGTTGTGGCATCTGTCGCATGTCAGCAATCTGATCTGCTTCGACCGCTGTCAGCCTTCGTCGATATTGTTCCCGAGGTCCGGCTGCTACCGGGAGCGGCGGGCGCTTCGCCGTCGATGATTCCGTATCTCGATCGCCTCACCAAACACGCCGCCAAGGATTACGCGTCTGACGTTGAGGCTGGTGAGATGGAGCATAGTTACGGCTGCATTCAGCACGCCGTGTTCGATCTGCTGGAATCAGTTTCGGATGAGCAACCTCTCGTTCTCGTGATCGAGAACATGCAGTGGCTGGATCCGGCGTCATGGACTCTGCTGTGTGGAATGTCGGCGTGGGCAACAGGGCGAGCCGTTGTATTCGCACTCACATCGCGCGACCCTTGGAATACCTCGAGGTGTGGCGGGCCGCCCGCGGCGCTACGCCTCCACACCCTTCTACCACTGCCGGGCGCCGCCGCCGCTGAGCACGCCACGGAGTACGCGAACGCGATCGGCCATGTGCCCCCAGCCGCGCTGCTTGAATGGTGCATTTCCGCGGCGGAGGGCAACCCATACCTGCTCGAGGAGCTGCTGAATCACTGGGTTGCGACGAACGAACAGTTCGCCACGCCGCGATCTCTCACGGCGCTGCTTGACGCGCGCCTCGAACGCCTGACTCCAATGGCTCTGAGCTTGCTCAAGATATGTGCGGTGATGGGAAGGAATTCGACGCTTCCCCGAATTGAGCGACTGCTCGAGCAGCCGCCCTATGAGCTCTTCGGGGCACTCGAGGATCTCGGCGCCGCCGGCATGTTGACAACCGAGCGGGATGAAGAAGGCTCCGGCAACAACCGCGTTCTCTGTCGTCATGACATCCTTGCACAGGCCGCGATCTCCCGGATCCCACCCGTGGCATTGGAACTACTACATACCAGGGCCGGCCTGGTGCTTGAGGCCGAGCTCGACGGCCCCGACTCGGCCTCGCTGCTATGGGATTGCGCCGGTCACTGGCACG
>JBBSHV010000176.1:0-5635 GCA_038232435.1 Gemmatimonadales bacterium
ACACGTCCATGAGAATGATGGACACATCGATGAAGATGAATGACACGTCGATGAAGATGAACGACACGTCGATGAAGATGACGAAGAAGCCGTAGTCTCGGCTCTTCCCTGTAGTAAGGCAAAGGGCGCGATCATTCGATCACGCCCTTTGCTTTTCCCATCACCATCGCTTCCGTCCCACCGCCGTCCCACCGCACGTCCAGCGCCGCTCCATCGTCTACCTCGCGCCTAACCATTCCGATCCCGATAACCCCTTCGGCCTGACTGCGCACGCGGCTGCGTACCTCACCGACGCTCCGGTGGTCGGAATCCGTCAATGTTGCGCCAAGCGGCGGAATGACGTCGCCACTGAAATTGAGACGGCGTAGCGTACGATTCACGCGTCCACGGAAGTGAATGCGTGCAACAGTCTCCTGGCCCACGTAGCAGCCCTTGGTATAGGAGACGGCGTGCAGATCCTCCAGATTGGCTTCCTGAAGTAGCGTCGATTCATCCATGTCAACGCCCCACTCCGGCACGCCGGCTTCAACACGCAGCGTGTCCCAATCCTGCGCCTCGCCAGCCACCGCGCCGCGAGCGCGCATGATCTCCATTACGGAGTCAACCGCATCGCGCGGCACGATGACGTCGTACACGTGCCACAACTCTGAGCCGAGCGCCGGCGCGCGCAACAGCGTCGCTTCGACAGAATCGATGTTCGCTTTCACGTGGCTGTGCACGGGTAGAGCCTTCAGCGCTTCAGCCGGTATGACGGTTACCCGGGCTAACATGTCGGCCGCGTCGGCGCCGACAACGCTGACGTCACCCGTCGTGTCCGACACGTCACGCTGCGTCGCAAAGCGCGGGTTGACGTACTTGCCGAGCATGGCGCGAAGCCCTTCGGCGGCACGCGCCGACGTGTCCAGCAGCAGACCGTCGTCCAGCATGAGAATGCGCAGATCCGCAATGATCTTTCCCTTGGCCGTGAGCGCTGCCGCGTATTCACCCTGGCCGCGCTTGAGCGTCGCTACATCATTTGTGACCAGACCGTTCAGCGTCGCGACGGCTTGCGCGCCGGTTACTTCGATGCGAACGCGATCGGAGCGGTCAAAGAGAAGCGTAGGAGGCATCCAGTAAATCTACCGGATGCACAACGCGCGCCCGCATGTCCGCTCGGCGCAGCCCCGCGCCGATCTGCATGAGACACCCCGGGTTTCCCGTAGCTACCAGCGACGCGCGTGTGGCGCGAATGTTCTCCAGCTTGGGCGCGAGCACCGCGTCTGACGTCGCTGGCTCCAGCAGATTGTAGATTCCCGCGCTGCCGCAGCATTGATCGGAGTCGCGCAGCGGTACCAGCTGGATGCCCGGAATCGCGCCGAGCACAGCTAGTGGCGGCGACGTCACGCGCTGCGCGTGCTGCAGGTGACAAGGCGCGTCATACGTTACACTGAACGGGATGAAGCCGCCCGGCTCCGGCCCAACCGCCGCCAGCAGCTCCGTTGCGTCTCTGACCCTGAGTGACAGATCGCGCGCTCGCTCGCCCCACTCGGCATCGCCCGCCAGTAGATGACCGTACTCCTTCATCATCGCGCCGCAGCCCGCGGAGTTGGTCACCACCCAATCCGCTCCCGATTGCTCGAACGCGGCGACGTTCCGGCGCGCCAACTCGCGCGCTGTCTCCAGTTCGCCGGCATGCGCGTGCAGCGCGCCGCAGCAGACCTGACCGGGTGCCGCGATCATGTCGTAACCGTTGTGCGTGAGCACGCGCTCAGTCGCCCGGTTCGTGCCGGTGAAGAGCCCTTCCATCACGCACCCCGTGAGTAGCGCGGCAGATCCGTTGACGCCGTCGCTCCGCGGCGAATAGCTGCCGCGTTCGAGCGGGCTGTCCGTCGCTGTGAGCATCGCCATTGCAAAGCCCATGCGACCGCTGATCCCTGAAAGGAGCGACGGAATCGGCGTTGCCGCGAGTAGTCGCGCACCGAACATCATCGCGCGCAGCGCCACGGGATGGGCGAATATCCAGAGCAGCGCGCTCGCACCAACCGATGGCGCGCGACCGCCGCGCAGCGTGGCGCGCGTGGCTTCGAGTAGATGGCCGTACGGAACTCCGGACGGACACGCCGTCTCACATGCGCGACATCCAAGACACTGGTCGATGTGTTTGCGTAGATCGACATCTTCCGGCGGCAGCGTGCCATCCAGGAGTGACCGCATGAGCACGATGCGCCCGCGTGGCGAATCGTTCTCATCCTCCAGAGCGAGATACGTTGGACACGCCTGAAGACAGAAGCCGCAGTGCACGCACGCATCCAGCCCGGCCTGCTCCAGCGCGAGCGGCGTTGCCTGTGGGCACGCCGTTGGTACTGGCGTTGGTACTGCCGTTGGTAACGTTGGCTGACTCAAACTTCCTCGCCCAGAATTCCAGGGTTGAGCACGTTATGCGGGTCGAATCGCAGCTTGAGCGCGCGCGACAGCGCCGGATGAACCGTCACTGGCTGTCGAAATCCGTATTCATGTGCGACCGCTCTACGCATGTGCTCCATTGATCCCCTGCTCATACCCCGAGACCGCACCCTGAGTGTCACTTCCGTGATAACGCCAAGAGTCCCCCATGCGCCAATCATGAGTCGAGTGAGATCGAACCCAGCGACGTTCTTGACCACGCGACCGCCTGGCTTGATGATATCGCCATTTCCTGTAACGATCGTCATCCCGAGCACCTGATCCCGCGGCGTTCCGAACAGCGCGGCAGATGGTCCGTACGAGCACGTCGCCACCGTCGCGCCGATGCTGCCGTCGGGCCCACCCGCGGGATCCAGTGCGAGCCACTGGTCATGCGACCGCAACGTATCGCCGATCTCCCCAATAGTGGTCCCCCCGCGCACCGTGATCGTGAGATCCCCGGCTGTATGCGCAACGATGCCACTGTCATCCGCGAGCGACAGCCGCCCGCTTGCGGATACCGGGCTCCCCGCATCGAGCCACATCCCGCGCCCAACCACTCGCAGCGAATCTCCGCCAGCCGCGGCATCACGTATCGCTTGCGCGACATCAGCGTCACCGCGCACCTGTTAACCCTGTCAATCCCGCCCCGGCTGTTCCCCGCGCGGAAGCCGTCGCGTGCCACTCGCGGCATGAGTGCACCGGCACCACTTTCCCGGGATTGGCTCGCCGGGCTGGATCGAACACCCCGCGCAAGTCGCACATTGCCGCGAGCGTGGGCTCGTCGAACAGCGACGTCATGTAGCCAAGCTTGTCCAGCCCCACACCGTGCTCGCCGGTGATGCTTCCGCCTGCCGCGATGCACGCCTGCATGATCTCGCCCATCGCCCCGTGCACGCGTTCCGCCTGATCCGGATCGTTGGCGTCGTACGCGATGTTGGGATGCAGGTTGCCATCGCCGGCGTGAAACACATTGCACACCGTGAGGCCGTACGCGTCGCCGATCGCGTGAATGCGCGCGAGTACCTCGGGAAGCTGCGTGCGTGGAACCACCGCGTCCTGCACCGCCAGATGCGGCGCCATTCGCCCCATCGCTCCGAACGCCTTCTTGCGCCCCTGCCACAGCCGCGCGCGCTCCACATCATCACTCGCGACGCGGACAGTTCGTGCGCCCGCTTCGACGCACAGCGCACGCACGGTCTCCGTGTCGTCGTCCACACTCGACGCCGTACCGTCAACTTCGATGAGCAGGATGGCCGCGGCGTCCGCTGGATAGCCGGCTGCGTACACCGATTGCTCCACCACGCGTATCGCAGCGTTGTCCATGAACTCGAGCGCGGCCGGAACCACGCCCGAAGCGATGATCATGGACGTGGCGCGCGCAGCGGCGTCGACGCTGGTGAAATCCGCCAGAACCGTACGCACCGTCTGCGGCCGGCGAGTGAGGCGCACAGTGATATCGAGCGCGATACCAAAGCACCCTTCCGAGCCGACAAAGGCACCAAGCAGATCGTAGCCCAGCATCGAATCGTCCGCGTCGCCCAGCTCGATGACGTCGCCGTCGGGGAGAACGACAGTCGCCGCGAGCACATGGTTGAGCGTCACACCGTACTTGAGACAGTGCGGACCGCCCGCGTTCTCGGCCACGTTGCCACCGATGGTGCACGCGGCTTCGCTGGACGGATCTGGCGCGTAGAACACACCGTGCGGCAGCAAATGCCGGTTGAGTATCGCGTTCACGACGCCGGGCTCTACCGTTGCGGTGAGCCCCTCGGCGTCAATGCGTAAGATGCGCTTGAGCCGGTGCAGCCCTACCAGTACCACACCATCCGCAAGCGCGCCACCGGAGAGCCCCGTTCCCGCGCCGCGCGGCACGAAAGGGAGGCCCGCTGCCGCAAGGATTCGTACCACTTGCACCAGCTCGTCCCGCGACCCCGGGAACACTGCCAGCCGAGGACGGCGCGTGTAGCCCGGCAGGCCATCCGACTCATATGCCAGTAGCTCGGCGTCGCGCTCCAGGACGAATCGGTCGCCTACAACCGCGCGTAGACCATCGACGGTGATCGCCGTGGTGGAAGTCTCAGCGGATGCCACGTGCGTCTGGGTTCTTGGGCACGACTATCTTGAGCGCGTCGCGGGCGATGCGGAACTGGAAAGGCGTTTCCATCTTAAGGATTTCTCCATCCACCGCCAGGTGCTTGGTGCGACCGGCAAGATTGATGGAGCAGGAGTCGACAAGAAAGCTGTCCAGCTCCGGCGTGCGCGCTACTTTCCGCAGGCCACTCGACACAGCGTCAATCGCGAGCACGACCAGACGAGCCGCGCTGCGCTCGCGCACCACCAGCACGTGTAGCGCGTGCTTGCCGCCCGGAACCCTGCTGCCAAACTCGGGAATCTTGGCCTCTCGCTCACCTACGCCGATAAAGATGAGCGGCGTCGAGTACCGCTTGGTCTCGCCGTTCACCTCCAATTCCACAAACACAGTCTTGAAGGAGAAAAAGAGCCGGATCGCCGCAAAGAAGCTGGCGATCCGATAGCCGAAGAATTTCTCCAGTCTTTCCCGAAGCCTGACGTAGCTGACGTACGCACCAACCGAACTGGTATTTAAAAAGAGCCGATCCCCAACGTAAGCCACGTCGGCCTGCTCACACACTCCGTTCAACGCGACTTCGGCCGCCTTCTCCAGATCGGTGGGGATGTCGTGGTCGCCCGCGAAATGATTGAGCGTACCGCCCGGAAGGACAGCCAGCTCCACCTCGGTGCCGCACACAACAGACGCCGCCATGGCGATCGTCCCATCACCGCCCGCGATGACGATACGGTGAGGCTTGCTCCTCAGCTCGGTCCGGATCGCACCTTCCATCTCCTTGGGCGGGACGTCGTGCACCTCGAAACCGCCGATCTTCTCCAGTGCATCGCGCGCCTTCTCAGCCGTGCCTGCCTTGTCGTTGACGAATGCTGGGATCATCTGAGTAGATAAAGAAAGGACGCCCCGTCGTGAAACGAGGCGCCCTTCAACTTAACCGACGGTGTGAGCCGGAGGTTTGAACCGAGAGTTACGCGGCGCCCCAGAATCCAAGCAGTGCGTTTCCATCGGGTGACTGGCGCAGCTTCTCGAAAGCGCGCTCACGGATCTGCCTGATCCGCTCACGGGTGACACCCATGAGACAGCCGATCCGCTCCAGCGTCATCGCCTCGGAGTCCTGGCCCAGCC
>JBBSHV010000177.1:0-5589 GCA_038232435.1 Gemmatimonadales bacterium
CTGAAGCAGCTCGGGCCGCCGAAGGCCACCGCAGCTACACCGACGATTCCGACGCAGAGACCGGCGGGTGTGACGCGGCCGCAAGAGTGATGAAGCTTTGGGGCTGACCGCGCACGCCATCGCGCAGATAGTTGGCGGTGAGCTGCGCGGCGATCCCGAGATTACAATGGATGCCGTGGCTCCGCTCGATCGAGCGGGGCCACGGCATGTGAGCTTTGTGGCATCCGCAAAGTACGCCGGATCACTTGCGCGATCTGACGCGGGCGTTGTGCTAGTTGCGGAAAAGTTGTCCGGGCTGCAGTCGGGAGCCGCGGCGAGCGTCGTCGTTTCCAGACCGCACGACGCCGTGCTGGCGTTGCTGCCACATCTGTACGACGTGGCATCACCCGCGCCCTGGATAGCCCCGACCGCGCGAATCGGACGTGGCGTGGCGTTGGGTGAGCGCGTGCGGGTCGAGGACTATGTGGTGATCGGGGACAACGTCACCGTTGGTGAGGGGACAAGACTACACCCCCACGTCAGTTTGCACAGCGGATCGCATGTGGGCGCGCGTTGCATCATCCACTCCGGTGCGCGGATCGGGAGCGACGGTTTTGGTTACGTGTTTCGCGCGGCGGCGCATGAAAAGATTCCCCACGTTGGTCGTTGCGTGATCGGCGACGACGTCGAAATTGGCGCGAACAGCACGATAGACCGCGGCAGCATCGATGACACGGTGATCGGCGCCGGAACCAAGATCGACAACCTGGTGCACGTCGCCCATAACGTGCGCATCGGCCGAGCGTGCCTGATCATGGCGCAGGTCGGGATCGCGGGATCAGCGCGGATTGGGGACGGCGCTATCATTGCCGGCCAGGCCGGACTCGCGGGGCACATCACGATCGGTGATGGTGCACGCGTTGCAGCGCAGGCGGGTGTGTTCGGCGACGTTCCGGCTGGCGAATCGTGGTCCGGATATCCGGCGCGGCCGCACACGGAATCCCTGCGCGCCTCGGCGGCGCTCCTGAAGCTGTCCGGCATGATGCGGCGACTTACGCGGCTGCTGGAAGAAAAGGGAACAGCTTGAGACGGTGCACAATTGCTCAGCCGGCGACCGTTACCGGAATAGGGCTTCATCTGGGGCTTCCTTGCGAGCTCACGTTTCGACCGGCTGCTGAGCGGACCGGGATCGTGTTCCGGCGGGTTGATCTTCCAGGTGCGCCCGAGATCCCCGCGCTCGTGAGCGAAGTGACCGCGACCGATCGACGGACGCAGCTCGGTCGCGGTAATGCGGCAATTCACACTGTGGAACACGTATTGTCCGCGGTCGCGGCAATGGGCTTGGACGATCTTGTGATCGAGATGAGTGGTCCGGAGCCGCCGATCGCGGACGGTAGCAGCGTATCGTTTCACAGTGCGCTTGTGCGAGCCGGCGTGCGCGAGCTGTCGGAGGAGGCGGACTATCTGACATTGCGGGAGCCGCTGCGCGTGATTGACGGCAACTCCGTGTATGAAGCGCACCCCTCGGATCACCTCGTGCTCGACGTCACGGTAGACTTCCCGCATCCGATCATCGGGCGCCAGGTGGGACGGTACTGCGTGAACGCGGAGAGCTACCGGGCTGAGCTGGCACCTGCGCGCACGTTCGGGTTCCTCCGTGAAGTGGAAGAACTCAGATCAAAAGGGTTGATCAAGGGCGCCTCGGCGCAGAACGCCGTGGTGCTGGATGACGTTGGCGTGGTCGACAACACGCTGCGATGGGAAGACGAGTTCGTGCGTCACAAGGCGCTCGACTGCGTCGGTGATCTGGCGCTCGCTGGCGCGCGGGTGAGGGCACACATCGTTGCGGTGCGGCCGAGTCACAGGGGGACGGTTACGCTCGTGCGCGAGATGGTGCGGGCGTGGCGCAGTGAAACCAGCGGTGAAACAGGCAGTGAAACATCCAAGCAAGAAATGAGGAAAGAAATGACCGGTGTGATGGGTATCGAAGAGATCATGAAGGTGCTACCGCACCGCTATCCTTTCCTACTGGTCGACAGGATTCTGGAGGTCGAGCCGAACAAGCGCATCGTGGGGATCAAGAACGTCACGATCAACGAGCCATTCTTCCAGGGTCATTTCCCGGGTCATCCGATAATGCCGGGCGTTCTGATCATCGAGGCGATGGCGCAGGTGGGCGGGATGCTGCTAATAGGCGGCGTGGGCGATCCTGGTGAAAAGGTTGTGTATTTTCTCTCGCTCGATAACGTGCGCTGGCGCAAACCGGTCAAACCAGGCGATCAAATTCGGTTTGAACTGGAGGTAGTGCAGATCCGCGGACCGGTGTGCAAGATGCGCGGCGTTGCCAAGGTGGATGGAGAGTTGGTGGCCGAGGCCGATATGGCGGCGATGGTGCGCAACCGATGACTCGCACGATTCATCCGACCGCGTTCGTGTCGCCATCGGCGCAGCTCGGCGCAGGGGTGGATGTGGGGCCTTTCGCGATCATCGGCGATGATTGCGTCGTTGGTGACGGCTGCATCATCTCGGCACGCGCGACACTCGAGCGGTACGTGACGCTCGGGCGAAACGTGAAGATCGGGATCGGGAGCGTGCTGGGCGGTGATCCGCAGGATCTGAAGTTCAGTGGTGAGCGCACCAGCGTCGAGATCGGTGACGACACCGTGATTCGCGAGTATAGCACGATCAACCGCGGAACATCGCAATCGTTCAAAACGACAGTGGGGAAGGGGAGCTTCATCATGTCGTACGTACACCTGGCGCACGACTGCCATGTGGGCGACGGCGTGGTGCTAGCGAACATGGTGCAGTTGGCGGGGCACGTCACGGTGGAGGACAGGGTGATCCTGTCGGGCGTCACCGCGGTGCACCAATTCACGCGGATCGGGCGCAACGCAATAGTTGGTGGCTGCTCGCGTGTAGCCAAAGACGTACCTCCGTTCGTCAAGGCGGTGGGAAATCCCATGAAGCTGTACGGTCTTAATAGCCTGGGGCTGCAGCGGAACGGATTTTCCCCGGAGACGATCCGTGCACTCAAGCGCGCGTATGTGCTGCTGTTTCGGTCCGAGCTGAATGTGGGCCAGGCAGTCGAGCGTGTGAACGCGGAGATCGAGCCGCTGCCAGAGGTGAGACAGCTCGTGGAGTTCGTCGAGACGAGCCAGCGCGGGGTCGCGATTTGAGTTCAGTGTCGAATTCGGTGCGGGTTGGCGTGGTGGGCGCTGGCGGGCTTGGTTATCACCACATTCGCATTCTGCGCGAAATGCCAGAGTTTCGTCTATCCGGCTTCGTGGAAGTTCGCGCAGAGCGCGCGGCGGACGTATCGCGCGAGCTGGAGGTTCCAGCGTATGCCGATCTCGGCACGCTGCTGGATGATGTCGACGCGATAACGATTGTGGTGCCGACCCCTGCGCATTTCGAAGTGGCGCGCGCGGCGCTTGAGCGCGGCAAGCATGTGCTCATCGAAAAGCCAATCACGACGACTCTGGAAGATGCTGACGCTTTGCTGGACATCGCCGAGCGTACGGGTGCACTGATTCAGACTGGGCACGTGGAGCGCTTCAACAGAGCTGTGCGCGCAGCGCTTCCGCATGTGCAGCATCCGCGGTTTATCGAGAGCGACAGGCTGGCGCCGTTCAACGTGCGAGGATCGGAGGTTGCTGTCGTGCTGGATCTGATGATTCATGACATCGATCTCGTCCTGACTCTCGTCGGCTCACCACCCGCGACGATTGCCGCGGTCGGAGTTCCCGTGCTGACGCCGACAGCGGACATCGCCAACGCACGTGTCACGTTTGACTCGGGCGCTGTGGCAAACATCACGGCCAGCCGGATATCGCGAGAGCGAGTGCGGAAGGTGAGGATATTCCAGCCGAGCGGGTATTTGTCGCTGGATCTCGCTACGGGCACGGGCGAGTTCTATCGGCTGAAGAATCCGGCGGAACTTGGAATGCTGGCGGCGAGTGGCGCGACGCCCGATCTCTCGGAACTGGTGGAACGCATTGCGCTCGAAGCACCCGAGGGTGAGCCGTTGCGTCTGGAGTTCGAGAGCTTTGCCGCGGCGGTTCGGGGTGATGCGCCGCTAGTCGTCAGCGGCGCGGACGGGCGGCGCGCGCTCGCGATGGCGCTCGGGATCGTAACGGACATCGAGCGCAACGGCCCGTCGCTGCGTGCGTGAAATTCTGTTCGTCGCCGGTGAGGCATCGGGCGATCTGCACGCCGGGAGTGTTGCGGCCGCGCTGAAGCACCTGCGTCCGGAACTGCGACCGGTGGGCGTGGGCGGCGGACATATGCGCGGGGCCGGCGCGGAGATACTGCGTGACTACGCCGAACTGGCGGTGATGGGATTTGCTGAAGTGATCAAGCACATCCCCACACACGCAGCGCTCCTGCGCATATTGCGCGACCGCATCGCGCGCGGGCACGTTGCTGTGGTGGTGCTGGTGGACTACCCCGGGTTCAACATGAAGGTCGCGCGCGCCGCGCGTGATGCCGGCGTGCCGGTACTCTACTACGTCACACCGCAGGTCTGGGCGTGGGGCGCGGGCCGTCTTCCAAAGCTGGCTCGACTGGTGAACAAGGCCGCGGTGATTCTCCCGTTCGAGGAGCCGCTGCTACGCGGGTATGGAATCGACGCGACGTTTGTGGGCCACCCGCTGCTGGATCGCGCTCAGCGGCTTCCCTCGCGCGCCGACGCGCGCCAACGGCTCGGGATCGACAATGACGCTGAGGTGGTGGCTCTCTTTCCCGGCAGCAGAGAGCAGGAGATCGCTCGGCACCTCACCGATTTCGTCGCGACCGGCGAGGAGCTTGTTCGTCGTCGTCCGGGCATTCGCATTATCCTGCATGCCGCCCCCACGGTCGCGATAGATGCGGACTCGCTGCCGTTCCAGGTGGTGCGCGGCGCGTCGTTCGATGTACTCCGCGCAGCGGACGCCGCGCTGTGCAAGAGTGGCACTACCACTTTGGAGGCGGCGATAGCCGAATGCCCAATGGCGGTGGCGTATCGCACCGGTGCGCTATCATACGCAATAGCTCGCCGTGTGGTAAAGATTCCGTACATTGGGCTGGTGAACGTCGTCGCGGGTCGCGAGGTCGCGCGCGAGTTCGTTCAGAGTGCTCTGGCACCGGCGCGGGTTGCCGACGAGATCGAGCGCTTGCTGTCGGACCACGCGTACCGCGATGCGCAGCGGGATGCGTTGCGCGAAGTTCGCGCCAAGCTCGGGACACCGGGAGCCGCTGACAGAGTCGCAGCGATGATATCGGAACTGGCCCAGTGACCGAGGGCGAGTTGGTGCGCGGCGGCGACGCGCGCGCGAATCCACTCGGGCTTGCGCAGCGTGCTGCGATCGCGATTGGCCCGTTTGTCTTGCGCGCGCTGTACGCAACGTGGCGAGTAAAGGTTCTGAATGACGGGGGCTGGCGCGCGCTTCGCGCCGCCGGCCAGCCGTTTGTATTCTCCCTCTGGCACGGTGAGCTCCTGCCGCTGGTTATCGAGCACAGAAATCAGGGCGTGCGCATCCTGATCAGCGAGCACGGAGACGGCGAGGTAATCGCACAGATCGCGCGGCGACTCGGGCTTGCGAGCATTCGTGGCTCGAGCAGCCGGGGGGC
>JBBSHV010000178.1:0-5494 GCA_038232435.1 Gemmatimonadales bacterium
GTGATCGCCGTTCCGGAGGTGCGCCGCCCGGTTGATCCGGACAGGATCGTCCGCATCGAGGGTGCAACCGAGCACAATCTGCGCGACGTCAACGCGGAGATCCCACTCGGCACTTTCGTTGCCGTGACGGGCGTTTCTGGCTCGGGTAAATCGACGTTGATCGAGGATATTCTGCACCAGGCGCTCGCGCGCCACTTCTACCGCGCGCGCGTAGTTCCGGGTGCGCACAAGCGCATCACCGGGTTGGAGCATCTCGACAAGGTGATCGACATCGATCAGAGCCCGATCGGTCGTACGCCGCGCTCCAATCCAGCCACGTATGTGGGTCTGTTCACTTCCGTGCGCGAGCTTTTCGCGGAGCTTCCGGAGTCCAAGATTCGCGGCTACGGACCCGGACGCTTCTCCTTCAACGTGAAGGGCGGCCGGTGCGAAGCGTGCGAGGGAGATGGTCTCGTCAAGATCGAGATGCACTTCCTCCCCGACGTTTATGTGCCGTGCGACGTGTGCAAGGGCAAGCGCTACAACCGCGAAACTCTCGAGGTACGCTTCCGCGGCCTCAGCATCGCGGATGTGCTGGAGCTCACGGTGGAAGACGCGCTGGAGGTGTTCTCCAATCAACCGCGCATTTTCAACAAGCTCAAAACCCTCAACGAAGTTGGCCTCGGCTACATCCATCTCGGCCAGAGCGCAACGACTCTGTCCGGTGGCGAGGCGCAGCGCGTCAAGCTGGCGTCCGAGCTTTCCAAGCGGGACACGGGACGCACCTTTTACATCCTGGACGAGCCGACCACCGGTCTGCACTTCGAGGACGTTCGCATGCTCCTCAAGGTTTTGCACACGTTGGTGGACCGCGGCAACACGGTCCTCGTAATCGAGCACAATCTTGACGTCATCAAGACCGCTGACTGGATCATTGATCTCGGGCCGGAGGGCGGATTGCGCGGCGGTAACATCGTCGCGAGCGGCACGCCTGAGCAGGTCGCGGAAGTTGCGGCGTCGCACACCGGTCACTATTTGCGGCCGATGCTTGCCAGGCCGCTTCAGCTCAAGGCCAGCTGATGGTGTCTCTGCTGGACATTATCGGTCCAGTGATGGTCGGGCCGCCGTACCAGATCAAGCGCGGTTGATACGATTGTGATTCGTACAATGCAACCGGTGTGGCGTTGCGCTCACTTCGACGAGTTGACCGTGACGGAGCTGTACGACATCCTGCGCGCGCGTAGCGCAGTCTTCGTGGTCGAGCAAGCGTGCCCGTATCAGGACTGCGACGACGTCGACCGTTTCTCTTCCCATCTGTGGACCCGGCTCGGTGGCGAGATCGCGGCGTACTTGAGAATCGTTCCCCCGGGTGCCAAGTATCCCGAGCCATCGCTCGGCCGCATCATCACCGCCGCGAGCGCACGAGGTAGCGGGCTTGGGCGAGCGCTTCTGCGTGAGGGAATCAGGCGCGCGGAAGAGTTGTACGGGCCGCGGTCGATCCGCATCGGCGCTCAGCGATATCTACTGCGGTTCTACGGTGACTTCGGCTTCGAGCCGACCGGGTACGACTACGACGAGGACGGAATACCTCACTCGGAAATGCTCCGCCACGGCCGCGGCAAGTAAAGAAGTCACGCGTTTGGGCGGTCGCAGTGCTCCACATCGAATGCCAGTTTACCTGGCGTGCGGGCGGTGTAGCCCCGCCGGCGCTATTATTTGTCCATAGTGGCAGCTTCGTGCGCATACCAGGGCCGCGGCGGGTCCAGCGTCTCACTCCCGGCACCTCGAACCCTCTTGTCTGAATGAGCATCTTCGACCGAATTGCACGCCTCTTCCGCGCGAACGTAAACGCCGCCATCTCGCTGGGCGAGCAGCCGGAAAAGATGTTGAACCAGATAATCGCGGATATGCGCACGCAGCTTGTCCGCGCCAAGCAGCAGGTGGCCGGCGCGATCGCTGATGAAAAGCGGCTCGAGGACCAGACCATGAGCGAGCTGCGCGAAGCGGAGGAGTGGGAGCGCCGCGCGATGCTCGCGGTCAAGGAAGGGCGCGACGAGCTCGCCAAGCAAGCGCTCATGCGCCGCAATGAGCACGTCTCACGCGGGCAGCAGTTACAGATGACTTGGGAGGCGCACAAAGGGGAGACTGAGCGCATCAAGAACTCCCTGCGCGAGCTGAACGACAACATTGAGGAGGCAAACCGCAAAAAGACACTTCTCCTTGCGCGCCAGCGTCGCGCTGAGGCGCAGAAGCGGATCTCCGAAACGATGTCGTCCATGTCGGACAAGTCGGCCTTCAACGCGTTCGCGCGGATGGAAGAGAAGATCGAGCAGAACGAGCGGCAGATCAAGGCCACAGTGCAGATAGATCAGGAGTTCTCTGGCGACGCACTGTCGAATCAGTTCAAACAGCTCGAATCATCCGCCGGCGATGCCACCGCCGACCTGCAGCTATTACAGCTGAAGCAGAAGATGGGCGTCCTCCCCGCCGGTGAGTCGGCCAGTGCACGCCAGTTGGGCTCCGGTGAAGTCGGTCAGCCAGCCGACAGCGCCGGCACAACGGATATCACGAACCGGCAGCAGGGAAGTTGAACGCCGGTACTGCGGGTACCTCTGCGGGTGGGACGAGAGCAGGCGCCATTCTCGCGTCGGTCGTCCTCGTTGGTCTCATACTCTGGATCTTTGCGCGCTCGGCCGAAGTTTTCCTGCTGCTGTTCATAGCGATCATCATCTCGCTGTATCTGGGTGCGGTGCGAGACTTGTTGGTTTCGCGCCTTCGCGTTCCTCCACGGGCCGCGTTCCTTGCCGCGGTGCTGCTGACTCTTGTCGGCGTCGTCGGACTGTTCTGGTTGCTCGTTCCCGCCGTTGTGGGCCAGACGCGTGAGTTGATTCAGGTGCTGCCGCGTTACATCGCCGGATGGGAAGCGAGCATTGATCGCTTCGTGATGAACTTCCCGGGCTCGGACGGATACTGGCAGCCTGGGCAACACCGGCTGCTCCGCGTGTTGTACGAGCAGGGCTCCAGCTATGCGGAGAGCGTCGCGCCGCGCGTGTTCTCCGTCTTCGGCCTGCTTATTAGCGTGTTCTCAGTCTTCGTGATGAGCATCTACCTGGCACTGCAGCCTGGTGTGTACCGCGAGTGGGTGATCGCGCTCTTTCCGCCGCGACACCGTGATCTCGTGCGCGACATCCTGCGCGATGTCGCCGATTCACTCCGGTCGTACATCGTCGGTCAGCTAACCACGATGGCGGCGCTTGCGGCACTCACTGCGTTCTTTCTCTGGCTCCTGAACGTCCCCTACTGGCTCACCTTCGGCGTCTTCACCGGCTCGGTGGCGATCGTGCCGTTCTTCGGATCGCTCCTAAGCACCATGCTGCCAGCCGCGTTTGTTCTGTCCGGACCGCATGGTGGCACCCGGGCACTTCTCGTCCTTGGCGTCGGGATCATCGTGCACCTGGTGGAAGGAAACCTGATCTCCCCGCTGGTGATGTCCAAGAATGTGGAACTGCCACCGGTGCTCACCATCATGTCGGTGCTCGTCATTGGAAAGCTCCTGGGCCCCTTGGGACTCGTCGTCGCTGTCCCGACGCTCGCGATGCTCATGGTGGTGGTACGGCGCATCCTCATCAACCGCATTTACGAAGGCAAGGGATTCCGCAAGGCCGAGCGTGACAGGATACTGAGGCTGCGTGTTCCAGTGCCCGACGGCGGAGTGCTTCTGGCCGAAGGTCCGCCCGTTGATGTGCTCGCGTTTAAGACAAGAGCGGGCTGAGGGTTGAGCCCTCAACCCCGTATTTTCCAGCATGCTCCAGCTCTACAACACGCTCACCGAACGCGTTGAGTCATTCGCGCCCGCCGACGGTGAAACGGTGCGGATGTACACGTGCGGTCCAACGGTGTACAATCCGGCGCACGTAGGAAACTTCCGCACCTTTCTGTTCGAAGATCTGCTTCGTCGTACGCTGCATCTGGCGGGCTGGCGTGTGGACCAGGTGATGAACCTTACCGATGTGGACGACAAGATCATTCGCAGGGCGACCGAGGCCGGCGTCGCCATTGCTGACATCACCGTGCCGGTCACGCAGCGGTTCCACGACGACCGGCACTACCTCAGGATCGAGGACGCTGAGCGGTATCCGCGCGCGACCGAGAGCATACCGGAGATGATCGCCCTGGTCGCGACACTTGTCGATAAGGGCGTGGCGTATCAGGCCGAAGACGGCTCGGTGTACTACGCGATCGACAGGTTCCCGCAATATGGCAAGCTGTCGCACCTGGACACGCGCGAGATTCAATCGGGAGCGCGCGTGTCCCAGGACGATTACGCCAAGGAGAACGCGCAGGACTTCGCGTTGTGGAAAGCGGCCAAGCCGGAGGACGAGGCGAGTGGCGCCGCGTGGGATTCGCCCTGGGGCCGCGGCCGCCCCGGCTGGCACCTCGAATGTTCGGCGATGGCGATGCGCTTTCTCGGTGAGACGCTGGACATCCATTGCGGCGGCATCGATCTGATCTTTCCCCATCACGAGGACGAGATCGCGCAATCCGAGGCCGCGACGGGCAAGCAGTTTTCCCGCTTTTGGTGCCACGGTCAGTTTCTGCTCACCGGGGGCGCCAAGATGGCCAAACGGGTGGGCAATGTGGCGACGGTGCAGGACCTCCGGGACCAGGGCGTATCAGGGGCGGCGTTTCGGCACTTCGTCTTTTCCACGCACTATCGCAAGCAGCTCAATCTGTCGCCCGATGCGCTCGAAGCATCCATCGTGGGAGTCCGCAGAGTGGCCGACTTCGCCGAGCGTCTGGCGACGGCGACGGGCGGCACCGACGAGCTGGGCGTGGCGTCGGATGATCTGGTGCGTGAGGCGCAGGCCGCGCTGTTCGATGATCTGAACGCGCCGGAGGCAATGGCTGCGTTGTTCAGCTTCATCCGGAGTGCCAACGCCGAGCTGGACATAGCGGGCGACGATGTGAGCTCGCTCGCGCGGGCGAGAGAGGCGTTCGCGCTGGTGAACGGAGTGCTCGACATCGTTCCCGAGCGGGCGGAAGACCCCGAGCTTGCGGCCTACGTGGAGGGACGCTTGGAAGCGCGTCGTGCAGCTCGCGCTCGGCGCGATTTTGCCGCGGCGGACGCAATTAGAGATGAGTTGACGGCCCGCGGGGTGACGATTGAGGACGGCCCCCAGGGAAGTCGTTGGAAAAAGGTCAACTAGCCGTTGACTCGACGCCATAAAACAGGCTATTTTTCCAGGCTTGCGTAGAAGCGCCTGCGCTGACGTAGCTCAATTGGCGGAGCAGTCGATTTGTAATCGACAGGTTACCGGTTCGATTCCGGTCGTCAGCTCTGTGAAAGGGAACCGGCAGCGTGGCTGCGCAGGGCCTGGGTGGGGTACCCAAGCGGCCAACGGGATCAGACTGTAAATCTGACGGCGCAAGCCTTCGAAGGTTCGAATCCTTCCCCCACCACTTTTGTTTTTGCGGGAGTAGCTCAGTTGGTAGAGCGCTAGCCTTCCAAGCTTGA
>JBBSHV010000179.1:0-5475 GCA_038232435.1 Gemmatimonadales bacterium
GGCCAGTGCGAGTGATTTGGTGAAGGCGTGAATGGCGCCCTTGCTCGCGCTGTAATCGATGAGGATCGGGATGCCGGTGAGCCCGACGATGCTGCCGGTGTTGATGATCGAGTCGCCGTCTTTCAGATGCGGCAGCGCGGCCTTCGCCATGTAGAAGTAGCCGAAGATGTTCGTCTCGAAAGTGCGGCGGAACTGCTCGTCGGTGATGTCCTCGAAATTCTCCTGCGCCATCTGGAACGCGGCGTTGTTGACGAGGATGTTGAGTCCGCCGAGCGCGGCGACTGTCTGCTCGACCGCGGCCCGACACGCGTCCGGCTCGCGCACGTCGGTGCGGATGACATGGCAGCGCCGTCCTTTCGGAAGTCCTTTCGCTTCGACCGTCTGGCGCGTGGTATTGGCGTCGCCGTCGTTCTCGTTGTACAGAATCGCGACGTCGGCGCCCTCCATCGCGAATGCGATCGCGACGGCGCGTCCGATACCGGAGTCAGCACCGGTTATGAGCGCGACCTTGCCCGCAAGCTTGCCGGCGGGGTGGTAGTTGGACAGGTCACTGTCGGGTGCGGGGCGCATATCCGCCTGACTGGCCGGATACGGGAGCTTCTGTCCGGGGATATCTGCCGCGGTCGGATAATGTTTATCGGGCATTGCGAATGCTGACGTTAATTGAATAGTGCGCACGTCCAAGTCGGAACGATCATCACTATTTGTTATCATATTGCATGCCTCGTACGCGCGACCAAGCTGTACGCGCGCGGAATTTATGCCCAGAGTGGACCGCGAACGCGCATCAGGTCTTTGGCGGCGGGTCATCCGTCGTGCTTCCTGCTTTCGCGCCCAGGTTATGGCCCACAGTGGGCCCAGGCTTTTCGAGAGCCGCGCGGTCCCAGTGCGCCAGCGTCGCTCCGGTCTCGTACGTGCTCTGCAGAAAGTCGAGAATCATCTCCTCCGGAGCGGCGGAGCGCCGCACGTCGTCGTAGTCCAGCACGAACTCGCCGAGTTCGGGGTCGAAGCGCGCTGCGTCAGGGCGGACTGACGCCGTCTTGTAGCCGGGCGGCGCGGGATAGGTGTAGGAATAGAAAGCGGGCTTCGGATACTTCGCACCGCCGGGCCAGAAGCCTGCCGTGACATTCTCCCCGTCTTCAGTGAAGCGGATCCTGCGGTCTGCGTCCTTGGGCGGCTGAGCCGGTTTGCCGGAGAAGCGCGTCTGGCTCAAGTCGAAGTCGCCCCAGTAGAACTGCACCGGACTGCTCTTGCCGCCATGCGCGAACGGAATGGTCGAGGTGGTAAGGCCGCGCGCGTTCAGAAACAGCGGCGGCACCCGACCTGGACGGAAAGCTGGAGACGTATCATGCACACGACGTCTCTCCAGACATGTCGTTTCTCGAGATGGTGGACGTGGTGAACGAGCGGCTCACAATCGATGGCCAACATCCGGTTGCGTTCGATAGCGACTGTCGCGAGGGAATCTGCGGCGCGTGTGGCATGATGATCAAAGGCGTGGCCCACGGCCCGACGAACCCTCTCCGAGCCAGTAGCGGAGATTGCGTAATCGTGAGCGTTGCAGAGTGCGCTGACAAGTAGGGAACACCAGCGCGGAACGGAGACAGGCCCGGCCAGGTGCACTGGCGGGTTTGTTTCATCTGCGGAAATTCTCGGCCTGAAAACGATGGGCGTGTGTATCATCCAGATAAACGAGCCCGCGAATTGCACTTGGCCATGGCACTCGGTTCTGGTAGAACTTTGGAGCGATGCGCGACCGGACAGTGTACGGCAGGCAATCACGATCTTTACTGACCATCGATGCAGCCTGAAAACCGCGAGACACCGCGCGATCTCGCCGCGCTCGACGTCGTACGCCGGTACGGCGATGTAATAGCGCTCGACGGCGCGAGCATCCAGGTAGCCGCGGGCCAAACGCTCGCGCTCGTGGGTGAGAGCGGATCGGGGAAGACCACCCTGCTGCGCTGCTTCAACCGGATGGTCGAGCCCGATGCGGGACGGGTTGAGGTCGGAGGCGTTGACGTGCGATGCCAACCTGCAATCGCGCTGCGCCGCCGCCTCGGATACGTGCCCCAGGATGGTGGCCTCCTACCGCATTGGCGGGTGCTCCGCAATGTCGCGCTGGTGCCCACGCTACGAGGAATGCCGGAGCCGGATGTCGCGGCCGCTAAAGCATTGGATCTCGTAGGAATGTCGGTCAGCAGCTTCGGTGGCCGCTTTCCGTACGAGCTGTCAGGCGGTCAGCGGCAGCGCGTGGCCCTTGCACGCGCGCTCGCCGCGCGGCCCGGCGTAATTCTCCTGGACGAGCCGTTCGGTGCGCTCGATGCCATCACGCGTTCAGAGCTGCATGAAGCGTTCGAGAATGCACGTCGTGAGTTTCCTGTAACCATGCTGCTCGTCACGCACGACCTTGCGGAAGCCGCGCGACTGGCCGACGAGATCGCCGTGATGCGGGCTGGGCGCGTGGAGCAGCGAGGGTCAATGACGGAGCTGCACACATCTCCCTCGACTGAATATGTCGCCTCACTCATTGAGCGTGCGCTCGCGACGTCGGCACAATTGAAGCGGGTATGACAGCGGGTATGACGCTACGAATGCGCTGTCTTGCTGTACTGGCCATGTTTCTGCCGCTCGCAACCACGCAGCCGCAGCAATTGCAGCGACCGGACATCAATGGCAGTGCAAGCAATCGCGGCAGGCCAGTAGTTGTCGCATCCAAGCCGTTTGGCGAATCGTATCTGCTGTGCGAGATGTTCGCGCAACTGTTGGAAGCACACGGCATCGCCGTAACGCGCCGCCCAGGGCTGGGCGCTACGGAGGTTGCATTTGCTGCGCTCAGTCGTGACGCGATCGACGTCTATCCAGAGTACACGGGTACCGGGCTTCTGGTAATCCTGCACGATTCGCTGACGGACTCGATCGCGCGCGACCCGCGCGCCGTGTACCAACACGTAGCGCGAGTCTCCACTGCGCGGTACGGCGTCCGCTGGCTCCCGCCACTGGGCTTCCAGAATACTTACGCTATCGCTGTCCAGCGCGCGACCGCCGACCGGTATCACATCCGGACGCTGAGTGATCTCGCGCGCGAGGGATCGCACCTGCTCGCCGGGTTCACACCCGACTTTATCGGACGTGCGGATGGCCTACCCGGACTCGCCCGCGTGTATGGTCTGCACTTAGGCGAGGTTCGTCCACTCGCGCCAGCCGTGAAGTACCAGGCGCTGGCCGCGTCTGCGGTCGACGTCGTCGATGGCTACTCCACCGATGGCCTGCTCGCGCGCTACGACCTCGTCACGCTTGTTGATGACCGGCACTTCTTTCCACCGTATGAGGCAGCCGCACTGGTGAGCCGGCGACTGACACTGCAAGACCCCGATGCAATCGCAACGCTCACGCTGCTGAGTGATCGGCTGAACGAAACAACCATGCGCGAGCTAAACCGGCGAGTAGAAGTCGACGGTGAAGATGTCCATCGCGTTGCCGCTGATGCTCTCGCTCAGCTCGGTCTGGTACACGGGCGCATTGCCAATACAGAGTCTTCCACGCGCACCAACAATGTGGGTTTCTTGCGTTATCTCTGGCAGCGCCGTACGCAGATCGGTGCACTTACTCTGCGTCACCTCTTTCTCGTAGCGACGGCACTGACAGCAGCGGTGCTCATCGCCATTCCGCTCGGCCTCGGCCTGGAACGAGCGCGCGCTGTAGCGGAGCCAGCCGTACGACTGCTCGGCGCCATCCAGACTGTTCCGAGCATCGCCATGCTCGCCTTCATGATTCCACTACTTGGCATCGGTACAGCTCCCGCGCTTGTGGCACTCTGGCTATACGCCTTGTACCCGATCGCGCGCAATACCTTCACCGGCGTGCGCGACGCGGATCCGGCGGCCGTGGAAGCCGCGGAGGCACTCGGCACCACTCCGTCGCAGCGATTGCTCATGGTCCGACTTCCACTCGCCGCGCCGGTCATCATGGCGGGCGTAAGAACGGCAGCGGTCATCACGGTCGGCGCGGCAACGCTTGCGGCGTTCATAGGCGCCGGTGGACTGGGTGAGCCAATCGTCGCCGGCCTCGCGCTCGCCGATACACGCATGATCCTTTCTGGCGCACTCCCCGCAGCGGCGCTGGCACTCGCGGTGGACGGCGCACTCGCACTCGTCGAGCGTGCATTGACGCCTGCCTTTCGGGCACCTACACGGCGCTGAAGCGCCCCTGAAACACGTGTATACGACCCACCGGCCGGCGCTGCTGGCCGAGCTTCGTGATAATTTGTTGAGCGCGTGCTGCGGGCCCAATTGGAGGCGAATCGAACCTGGACGAGCAAGCTGAAGCACCAATGATTTCGAGTACCTCGGATACCGGCGCGACTCGGGTCCAGGCGAACGACCTGTTTGCCGGTCCTGGCGAGATGCGCGTTCTCGGTCGCGCGTTCGACTGGTCTGCCACACCGCTCGGCCTCGTCTCTGACTGGCCAGCGGCCCTCCGAACGGCGGTGCGGCTCATGCTCGAAGCGCCCGTCGCGATGAGCTTGTGGTGCGGGCCCGAGTATCTGTTGCTGTACAACGACGCGTACCGCTCGGTTCTGGGTGGCAAGCACCCGGCCGCCTTCGGCCGCTCCGGGGCCGTCGTGTGGAGCGAGGCCTGGGATGAACTTGAACCCCAGTTCTCGGGCGTGCGGGCCGGTGGACCGCCGTTTCGCACCGACGAGACGCGGTTCGTTTCGGATCGCCTGGCCGGCAGCCTCTCTGAGGAGGCGTGGTTCAGCTACTCACTCTCTACTCTCCGTGACGACGTCGGAGAGGTACTGGCAATACTCGCCGTCGCTTCCGACATCTCCGAGTGTGTACACGAGCGTGTGGCGCTCGCGGCGGCGAACGCTCAGTTGCAGGATCAGCAGCTTGAGCTCGAGCTTGTCAATCAGCAGCTCCAGGACAACGCATCCGAACTCGAGATGCAGGCCGAGGAGCTCCAGGCAACAACCGAGGAGCTGGAAGAGCGAACCGGCGCCGCCGAGGAGGCGCGTCAGCTGGCCGAGGCTGCCGAGGGGCAGCTACATGCGGTGTTCGCGCAGGCGCCAGCGGCGGTCGCGTTGTCAGTGGGGCCGGAGCACCGGTATGTGCTCGCCAACCCGACTTTCCAGCGGGTCGCGGGGCGCTCGCCCGTGGGGAGCACTTACCGCGAGGCGTTCGCCGACATTGCCGCGTACGGATACGAGGCGGTGCTCGACCGGGTGTATTCGACGGGCGAGCCGTTCGTGGCCAACGAGGTCCCGGTCACCTTTATGGGTGATGACGGTGTGCCGGTGGATGGTTATTTCAGCTTCGTGTACCAGCCGTTGCGCGATGGTGAGGGCAGCGTGATCGGCATCGTGACGCAGGTGGTCGACATGACCGCGCAGGTGCAGGCACGGCAGGCGGTCACTCAGCGGGAACAGGAGCTGCGCACTCTCGCCGACGCCATCCCAACGCTGGCGTGGAC
>JBBSHV010000180.1:0-5462 GCA_038232435.1 Gemmatimonadales bacterium
ACCCCCTTTTATACATGCAAAGCGATGAGGAATGTATAAAAGCCATCGCCCTTCGAATCCACCTTTTATACATAGATGCCGGTGCCCCATGTATAAAACATCAGCTCGTCATATGAGTGCTGCGGACCCGCGTCTCGTGATCGCGCATGGGCTCAGACGAGGGTCCGCGTATATGTCGGCACTACTAAGACCTGCACTGTCTCCTGCACTCAGACGTCGGCCAAGCAGCAATCACCAATCAGGCCGGGCTCCTTCGCACCTGTCCCCGTGGCCGGAATGATTGACGCATTGCAGCGCGACTACGACAAGATGTCGGCGATGATCGTCGGCGTTGCGCCAGTGTTCGCAGATGTCACCGACTCAATACGGGAGCTGGAAGCCATGGTCAACGGGTAACAAACGACTCACGCTCCCCTTTATACATCCGAGAGTGGCGCTGATGTGCCCGGTGTGATGAACGCCGGTCCCCTTGAAGTGCCCGATGCTGGAGTGATTCCCGAGATCAATATGCGGGAGGCTGCGGACCCCCCGCGTATCACGGCGCGAAAGTGCTGCATCTACGCGCGCGCACCTCGGCGCTGGTGTGCGCGTGCTATTCGATTCGTTTGCGGATCCGTCGCTTGCCGGAACGGTGACTTCAGCGACGCGGCCGGTGCGGGAGGCTAACTTAGAAAACATGCTAACGCTCTCGCCTGACCTGCGGTCACTCGTCGCGACCGCACGAGACATTGCGACGACCGTAACTACTCGGACGGCAGCTGAAGACGATAGAGATGCGCGGTGGCCTGAGGCCACGATGCGCGCGCTCGCCGAAGCACGGCTGACGGCGCTCCTGGCGCCAGTGTCAGTGGGCGGTCACGGCGAGGGGATGGCCGGCATGGTCGCGGTCTCCGAGGTGCTGGCGCAGGAGAGCGGCTCGGCTGCGCTCTGCTTCGCCATGCATTGTGTGGGGACGGCCGTGCTCGCCGCGAAGGCCACGGACGCGCAACGGGAGCGCTATCTCGTCCCCATCGCGCGCGGTGAGCACCTGACCACTCTCGCCCTCAGCGAGCCGAGTTCCGGCGCTTTCTTCTTCTATCCGGAGACCGCGCTCGACCCGACGCCTGGCGGCTTCCGCATCGAAGGCATCAAGAGCTTCGTTACAAACGGCTCGCACGCTGATTCGTACGTGCTGTCGACGGCCGCCGTCACCGACCGCGGCGAGGCGGATGGCGCCTTCAGCTGTGTCGTCGTGGACCGGGACCGGCCAGGGATTGAATGGCTCGACGCCTGGAACGGCTTCGGCATGCGCGCGAACGACTCGCGCACAATGCGGCTCTCCGGTGTGGACGTGCCGCACCAGAGCCTGTTGGGTGCACAGGGCGACCAGCTCTGGTACGTCTTCGAGGTGATTGCGCCGTACTTCCTGATGGCGATGGCGGGGACGTACCTCGGCGTCGCGCAGGCCGCGTTCGACGAAGCACGGCTTCACACGGGGACCAGGCGGTACGGCCACTCTGGCGAACTGCTCGGCCAAACTCCGCTCGTGGCACACCGCCTCGGAGAGCTCTGGGGCCAGCTCGAGGCTACCAGGCAGCTCATCTATTCGGCGGCAGCGAAGGGAGACGCGGGCGAGCCGGATGCGCTCCCCTCAATCCTGGCCTGCAAGGCGATGGCGGCCGATACAGCCGTGCTGCTCGCCAACGAAGCGATGACGCTCTGCGGTGGCAGCGCGTACCGGGAGAACAGCCGCCTCACCCGCATTCTTCGCGATGCGCGCGCGAGCCATGTGATGGCACCAACGACGGATATGCTCAAAACATGGGTCGGCCGGGCAGTGCTGAAATTACCGTTGCTGTGACCGGCGCCGTCACCACGCGCGGCCCAGCCGGGATCGTACTCCTGCACGCCGCCGGAGGACCGGCGCCAGACTGGGGCGAACGCGTCGGAGCCCGGGCATTCCCGCTTGCCGCTGGGTGCGGCGACACGAACGACGGCGCACAGGCCGAGGTCACTCGGACAATCGCAGGCGCAGAGTGTGTCCTCGTCGACGCGGGCGCGCTGAATGCCCTGCTAACCGCACGCCACGTGCACCAGGCCGATCCCGACGTACAGGTCGTGGTCGTCGTCAATACCGAAGAGCGCCGCCGCGCGCTCGAGCGCGCAATGATCTTCGCGCCGGGGATCGGCGAGATCTGGCTCGCATCTCCCGGAGAGGTCGTCGGTGCGCTCTCCGAGCGTGCAGGCGGGGTGACGCGCCAGCGGCGGAAGTTCCGGCGCACGCGCGATCGGCTGGAGCGGGAGGGTCTCACACAGTCGCCGCAACACACCGAGCGGGCGCTGATCTCGGACGCGTACCTTGCCGATCTGCTGCAGGTGCTTCCGGATCCGGTGTTTTCCGTCGACGCTGCCGGCCGCATTCTGTCGGCGACGCCGGCGGCCGCACGCCGGCTCGCCGCAGTGGGACCTGATCTCGTCGGCGCGTCACTCGGAGCCGCCCTGGGGACGAGCGACGCATCGGCGATCGGCGCCCTCCTCACCGGGGCGGCACATGGCCCACACCGTATCGAGGTGGCTTTCTGTACCGCGGATGGCACGGCAGGCTACGGTGAGCTTCTCGCCACCCGCATCGCGAGGAGCGAGCCCGCGTTCTTCGCTGTCGTGCTGCACGATCTAACGGACCGCCACCTGGCCCAGCGGCAGCTCGAAGATCAGGCGATCGAGCTTGAGCACCAGGCGACCACTTTGCAGGATCAGGCCACGGAGCTCGAACAGGCCAACGAAGAGTTGATGCGGCAGCGGACCGACCTGGAGTCGGCGCTCGCAGCCCGCAGCCGGTTCTACGCCGCCATGAGCCACGAGTTGCGAACGCCGATCAATGCCGTGATCGGATACAGCAGTCTCGCCCTCGAAGGAATCTATGGCCCGCTCGCCGACTCCCTGCGCCAGGCACTCACCCGATCGCAGCGGGCCGCGAAGCATCTGCAGGAGTTGGTCGACGACGTGCTCGATCTCGCGAAGATCGAGGCCGGGCGTATCGAGATGTCGATGCAGACCGTGGATATGGCTGCGCTGGCCGAGGACGTAGTAATCACGGTGCGCCCCACAGCGGAGGCGAACGGGACCACCATCTCGCTCGACTGCCGCGGCAACGCGTCTAGCTCCATCGTCACGGACGCAAGGCGGGTGCGGCAAGTCCTGCTGAACCTACTTGGCAACGCGATCAAATTCGGGGCGGGACGCCCGGTCACCCTCCGGTGCGAGTGCAGTCAGAGCGCGATCACGCTGTGCGTCATGGATGAGGGCTTGGGCATTCCCGAAACTGAGCAGCAACGCATCTTCGAGGAGTTCGTGCAGCTGCATCCGGACCGGCTTCAGGGCACCGGGCTCGGCCTGCCGATCTCGCGCCGGCTCGCGGAGCTGCTCGGCGGCACGCTGACGGTCGCGTCAGTGCCCGGTCACGGCAGCACGTTCACCATGACGCTGCCAAGGACTAACCACGCTGCATTAGAATCCCAAGGGGAACGCTCCGCCTAGAGAGAGGCTGTCGTTTCGAGCCGCTCCGTTCTCGGATGCTGCTGCGAATCTCGGTTAGACGGGACACTTTGGTAGCGGTATAAGGCCCTCGTACGGCTGTTGTGGGTCTCTGATCCCTGCGTCGCGCAAGCGAATGAACTGTGAGACCCCGGTCATCAGATGATCGGCGTCTCATTGCAACGATCGAACATGGAAAATGAACAGTCCTGCGGCCGGCCGGGGATTATGACGATATGGCGCAACTTACAGTATCGCGCCATCCCGCCGCGCCAGCCACTTGCGCAGTGATTGCTCGATATCAGAGATGCGAGCCGGAGTGAGTTGGAGGCCTCGCTCCAACTGTTCGCGTAGTCTCTGTGCACGCACAGGTTGCAGCCCCGCGCGCTCTGCTTCGGAGAGCAGCGTCAGGAGATCCGCGACCGCGTGTGCGTATTCTGGACCGTACTCCGGACCGTACTCCGGACCGTACTCCGGACCGTATTCCGGACCGTATTCCGGTGCCTGCTCAGCGACATGCGATTTGCTTGGGACAGGTATTGTGCAAGCCCTGTGCGTTCGAGCCTGTGATGCCTTGCGCATCTCTTCCACGCTGGGCCGCTGCTTGGACGCGGTGAAGCCAAGATTGGCGAGCGCGCGCCCGATCGCTGATGTCTCGGTGTTCTCCAGACACGCGACCGTGTTGATGTCACCGTCGCCCTCACGTTCGGTTGCCCATCCAGTTGCCGCGGGAGCCGGGTCAGTCTCGTTGCGGTACACGCATGCCTTGAACGTGACCGACGCGGCGTCACGGTTGATCAACTCCGTCCCGATGCGCCCGTTCGGGTGATTTCTGTAGAACAATTCAATCCGCTGCGCAACTGTCGCGTAGCCACTCGGATCGAACGACTGATCTGTTTTCGGCACCTGCTCTCCCGGAAGACTAGGAGCTAAAGACTATACCGAATAAATACCGAAAGCAAGCCGCGGATAGATTTGGGAGTGCCGAGCGGGTGACTGAAGCAGTTGCTAAGCTGGGTCTGAATCTAGAAGAGATCGGGGATGCCGAGCCGCTCTGGCAAAGGACGAAGCGCACCTCTGTTGAACCTCAGTTGCTCACCGAAGCTGAGCTGGTACGAATCACTGGAACAGTACGATTCGGAACGTTTCTGTACATTGAGAGATATGGCAACTACTCCTGAGACAGGTGCAGCGAAGCGTGGTTTTTTCCGCCTCGCTGCCCTCGTCCTGTTTGCTGCCGTCATCGCGATCGGTGGCTACGCGGTAGCACGGCGCGCGATTTCGGCGTTTCAGCTTGGCGGCTCCAGCTCGCGCGTTACGCACTCCCTCGTCGTCCAGCGCATACAGGCCGTCGCCAAGCTTGTCACCAGTGAAGCGACTGTGCGAGACGTGGTCGCCGCGGAGCAGACCAGGTTCTGGTCCACCAAACGCTCGCTGCTCGTTGTCACCGGCCGCGTGCTCGCCGGCATCAATCTCGACTCCACGGCGGCACGTCCAGGCGCTCAGGTACACATCGACGAAGCCACGCGAAAGATCAGCGTGTCGCTCCCGTCCGCGGAGATTTTAGGTGTCGAAGTAACCAACGTGCGGACGTACGACGAGCACGCCGGACTCCTGAACCCGTTCACGCCGGCAGACCGTGATTCGATTCAGGCCGAGATTCGTGCGCAGCTCCGGCGTGCAGGGGAGCAGATGGGGCTGGTGCAACAGGCCAATAAGAGTGCCGTTCTGCTACTGCAAAACCTGCTCGCTCAGGATGGCTACACTGTCGATGTGTCCATTCGCGGAGCAGCACCAGCCCCCTTGCCGCCGGGTTGAGGCAAAAGGCTCAAGGCGAAAGCACTCTCGGCCTCACGCCGCTACTGCCATCTCCTCATTCAGAACACGCGTGACGCAGTACTCGTTGCACCGAATGCGCCGCGGACATTTGAGGCAGTCACGCCGGATCT
>JBBSHV010000181.1:0-5455 GCA_038232435.1 Gemmatimonadales bacterium
ACTGGCTCAAGGAGCAGTGATGAAGATCAAGTACGATTCGCATACCGACACACTGAGCGTCATCTTCCAGGAAGGCCAGCCGATAGCCGAGAGCGACGAAGACAAGCCGGGCGTCATTCTGGACTACGACAGTGACGGCAATCTCCTCGGCCTCGAGATTCTCGATGCCTCACGGCGCGTTTCGGACGCGACCAAGATCGAATTTCAAGCGGCCTGACATGGCCCGACGGATCGCGTACATCATACCGGGTCTGACCATGCGAACCACGCGGATGCTGTCTGTGCTTGCGCTGATGCTCGCCAGCGCCAGTCAGAGCGGAGCGCAGAAACAACGTAGTCTCGATGATGAGTTTCGCGTGTTGCTAGACGCGCGCGACGCAGCCGTTGTCCGGGGGGATACTGCGGCTCTCCACAGATTTATCTCGGATGACCTTTTGTGGGTGATGGGCGCCACAGGCGGTACGATCACGAGCGCCCAGCTTCTCGCGGCAGCCTCGCAGGTGCGACCCGGATCACAGAGATTTGAGACCGACAGCGTTGACGCACGCCGCGACGGGAATGTTGTGACAGCGGATTCGCGTCGTACGACCCGTTATTCCATTGGCGCGCGTGACGTCGCGACAGTGTCACGCGCCTCGGATGTGTTTGTCAACCGCGGCGGCCGCTGGCTCCTCACGCATCATACGCAGGTGTGGATTCCGACCCGGCCGGTTCCAGTCCCACTGGATTCCGCTGCACTCGCGGCATTCGTGGGCCGGTATGAGCTTGCGCCTGGCTATGTCGACAACGTGCACTGGAGTGAAGGCGCGCTGGTTGCAACAGCGACCGGAGAAGTAGGGGGAGCCAGACTGGTTCCCGTAAGCGCCACAGTGTTCCGCGTCGGCAATGACGTCGGCACGGTCACTGTATTCGAGCGTGATTCCACCGGGCGCGTCATCGGCTACATATCACACTGGCCCGACGGCCACGCCATTCGCGCGCGAAAGCTGGAATGACATGCATCGCCCGCGGAGCCGCCGTTGGTACATGATCAACGCTCCCCCGATCGCGCTGCGTTCTTCAGCGAAGAGCCGATCGCTGCCGGCAGTCATCTCCCGCTGCCAGAGGGCGACGCGCGGCACATTCAGGTCCTGCGGCTCGGTGTGGGTGAGCGGGTCGGGATCCGCGACGGAGCGGGAACCATGGCCTCCGGCCTGCTCGTCAGACTCGCGCGCAGTCAGGCGCTCGTTGAAATAGACGAGGTGCGTCATCTTGATCCGCCGCCGCCGATCCATCTTCTGGTTCCGATTGCCGATCGGGACCGGATGCTCTGGCTAGCGGAAAAAGCCGCGGAGCTGAACGTGGCAAGCTGGCGCCCGGTGCTGTGGCAGCGGTCCAAGAGCGTATCGCCGCGTGGCGACGGCCCGGCGTTCCGCTCCAAGGTTCGCCTTCGTATGATCGCCGCGCTGCTCCAGTCGCGCTCTGCATGGCTCCCAGAACTGTACCCCGATGCCAGTGTCGAACGAGCGATCGCCGCCGCACCCGCGGGAACGCGGGTCGTTCTCGATGCCGGAGGCGCCGCTCTCCGTTCAGTGAGCTTCGACGCGCCCGTCACCCTGGCAGTTGGCCCCGAAGGCGGATTCGAGCTGGATGAGCTGGACGCGCTCAGCACCGCGGGCTTCACGGCTCTCACGCTCAGCGATTCCGTCCTCCGGTTCGAGACTGCGGCGGTCGCCGGCGTCGCCGTGGCCCGCTCGATGCTTATAACCTCTCCGGTGACATCCTTCTAGAGGTCAATGCCGAACGACTGCGTCTTTTGCAAAATCGCCCAGGGCGAGATTTCCGCGGATATTGTGGCCGAAAACGACTCAGCCATTGCGTTCCGCGACCTCGACCCACAGGCACCGGTACACCTGCTGGTGATTCCCAGGGAGCACGTAAATTCGCTCACCGACGCGCGGAACCCGCTAGTCCTGGGCGACTTGATGCGTCTCTCCGCCGATGCAGCCAAGCGCGAAGGGGTGGCTGAAGATGGCTACCGGACGGTGATCAATACCGGCCGCAACGCGGGTCAGAGCGTGAATCACCTGCACGTGCACGTACTTGGCGGTCGTCACATGGCGTGGCCACCAGGGTAGCGTTATATTAAAGGGCTGTATATCAGCCAATCACCAACCATTCCGTATCTAACCACGTTCGTACGTAAGGAGGCAGGAAAGTTTGTCAGAAGTCATAATTCAGGAAGACGAGAACTTTGAGCGCGCTCTCAAGCGTTTCAAAAAGAAGGTCGAGAAGGCGGGGATCCTCGCCGATCTGCGCAAGCATCGGCACTACGAGAAGCCCAGCGAGAAGCGCAAGCGCAAGATGAATTCGGCGATGCGCAAGACTCGCCGTCGTCCCGCGATGTAATGTCTGCTCTGGCAGACCGGCTGCAGGGCGACCTCAACTCCGCCCGCAAGTCGCAGGACAAGATTGGCGTTTTGCTGCTCGGTACCATCCTCTCCGACGTCAAGAACAAGAAGATAGAATTGCGCCGCGATCCCACGGACGAGGAAGTCATCGACGTGCTGCGCAAGGGGATCAAACGCCGTCGCGAGTCCATTGAGATGTACGACAAGGGTGGCCGCGCCGATCTGGCTGACAAGGAACGGGCAGAGGCTGCCGCGCTGGAGCAGTATCTCCCGGCGCAGGTGAACGAGGACGATATTCGTGCCGCCGTTCGCGCGGCGATAGCGGCCGGCGCTACATCGATGGGTCCGCTCATGGGCCGCGTCAACCCGGAATTCAAGGGTCGCACCGACGGAAGCGTGATCAGCAGAATAGCGAAGGAAGAACTAGCCGCCGCCCACGCCTAGTGTAGGGCGACCGGCGGCCGCCCAACGATCCCGGATTGCCGACGACGTTTTCGATCACGATCGTCAACCACACGACGTTCGATGCCGCCGAGAGAACGGCGACCGCTGGTCGCCCCTACGCGGGTGTGTGCGTGCCGCCGTCGCGACACAGCCAAGGGTCCGCAGATTGTGCGGGCCCTTCGTCCTTTGAGGGGTATAATTCAGTAGCTACATGAATTCGCACGCCCTTAACGTTCTCGAGTTCGATCGGGTGCTCGACGTGGTTGCTGGCCGCGCGTCGTCCGACGAGGGATCGGCACGCGTCCGGGCACTTCGCCCGACCACCGATCGCGACTGGATCGAGCGCGAACAGACCCGTGTCTTCTCGGTCCGCGCACTTCTTTCGACCGAGGGCGGCTGGGCTCCGGCTCGCATCCCACACGCTCGGCGCGCGCTCGACCGGCTACGCGTCGAGAACGCCACGCTCGGTGGCGGCGATTTTGTGGAATTGCGCACACTGTTGACGAGCTCGCGCACGACGTTCGACTCCCTGGAGCATACTCGTTATCCGGCCGCGGCACGGGCGGTGCTTGCCCCACTCGCGCGACGCCTCGCGCGCGAGCCGCGCGCGGAATCGGCGATTGATCGCGTGATCAACGACGAAGGTGAAGTTCGCGACGAGGCATCGCCGCGACTCAGATCGTTGAGGCGCGAGCTGCGTACAGCGGAATCGGATCTGGTGTCACTGCTCGAGCGCATTGCCGCTCGACTCGAGCCCGGGCAGCAGGTGCTCGACATGTCGGTCACGGTTCGAAACGGCCGGTACGTGATCCCCGTGCGCCGCGAAGGTCGCGCGGCGGTTGGCGGGATCGTGCACGACGCATCCGCTACAGGGAGCACGCTGTTCATGGAGCCGCCGGCTGCGATTGAGGCGGGTAACCGGATGCGCGAGCTGGCTGCGCAGGAGTTGCGCGAGGTGGATCGTATTCTGGCCGAGCTTACCGAGACAGTGCGACCGTTCCACGCAGCGCTGGATGAAGCGTTCGATGCGATGGGTGAGCTGGACTCGCTGTACGCCCGCGCGAGTTACGCGATGGAGCTACGTGCATCGCCCGTGCTGCTGCGCAACCCGGTGGACGGTTTCGACATTCGCAACGGACGCCATCCGCTGTTGCTGGCGCAGGGACACGCCGTCGTACCGTTCGACCTGTCACTCTCGACTGACGATCTCACGCTGCTCATCTCGGGTCCGAACACCGGCGGCAAGACGGTGTTGCTCAAGGCGATCGCGTTGATCTCAGCAAGCATTCAGGCCGGCATACCCGCTACAGTCGGCGACGAGAGCACCGTCGCGGTATACGACGATATCTACGCCGACATCGGTGACGAGCAGTCCATCGCCGCGAGTTTGTCGACCTTCAGTGCGCACGTCAAGAATCTGCGCGAGATCCTCACATGCGCGACCGATCGCACTCTCGTCCTGATTGACGAGCTGGGCTCCGGTACCGACCCACTCGAAGGCGCTGCGCTCGGCGGCGCGGTGCTCGAGTCGCTCACCAATCGCGGTGCGCGGACTATCGCGACGACGCACCTGGGCGCGCTCAAGCATCTGGCGGTGGAGGATACGCGCGTGGTGAATGCGTCGCTCCAATTTGACGCGGCCGCACTGGCGCCGACGTATCGGCTGATCAAGGGCATTCCGGGGCAGTCGTATGGACTGAGCATTGCGCGCAGATTGGGCGTGCCGGACGACGTGCTTGATCGCGCCGAGGCGCGGTTACCCGCGGGCGAGCGCGACGTCAACGTCTTTCTCGCCGATCTGGAGGCGCGCGACAGCGCACTGGCTGAGCGTGAGCGCGAGGCCGAAGTAATTGCTGAAGATGCGCGAATGCGCGCGCGCCGAGTGGCCGAACGGGAGCGCAACGCAGAAGCGCGTGAGCGTGACGCCGAGCGCAAGGCGCGGCAGGATGCCCGGCGATACCTGCTGGGTGCGAGGCGTGAGGTAGAGCAGGCAATCAAATCACTCAAATCATCAGCTGACGTAGACGAGGCCGCCCGCGACGCGCGGCGGCATGTGGAAGATCTCGCCAAGGGCCAGACCGCGGCGCTCGACCGGCTGGATGTGCGCGAGCAAAATGCGTCGCCTCGCAAGCCGAACGGCCGTAGTGAAGCGCCGGGGGTGGGCGACTGGGTCTCGGTTGATAGCCTGGGCGGCCGAACTGGAAAGCTCGTTGAGTTGCGCGCGGAGAGCGCTGTGGTCACGGTCGGCCCACTCAAGCTCACGGTTCCCGTTACCGATCTGGCGCGTGCGGCGCGACCTCAGCCGGCGGTCACTGTCGCGGTGCGCGGCGACGTCCCCGACGTGTATGCTTCGAACGAGATTGACCTGCGCGGAATGCGCGTCAGCGACGTTGACGACATCGTCATGCACGCCGTTGATAACGCGGTGCGCGCTGATCTCAACGCGTTGCGCATCATTCACGGCAAGGGCACCGGCGCGCTACGCGATCGAGTTGGTGAAATGTTGAAGAAGGAGCCGCGCGTGGTGAACTTCCGCCTCGGCGCGTGGAACGAGGGCGGCGCCGTCGTAACGGTGGTGGAGTTCTCATGAACTCCGATGAGATCGTTGAGCGTGTACGAGC
>JBBSHV010000182.1:0-5443 GCA_038232435.1 Gemmatimonadales bacterium
ACTTCTGGTGATGGTCGTCGGCGTGCAGTTCATCATCGAAGGCGTTCGCACCGTCGCGGTTGATATCCTGAGCCGTTCGTGAGTGACCGCTTTCGAAAGAAGGAAACGGGCCTGCTGCCAAACACGGTGGGATAGCTCAAAACGCGGCGAGCAGAAGCGTACTAGTGGAAGGACGGCACCGAGCAACACATTGGGCAGCAGGTGCCACCCATCGTGCTACCCCGTTCGCGCATCGAGAAACGCCCCGCGGATTATTGCCGCGGTCTGCGCGATGAGGTCGTCGCTGTGCACGGTTGAAACGAACGCAGCTTCGAATTGCGACGGGGCCATGTACACGCCACGTCGGCGCAGTGCGTGAAACACGCGCGCATACATCGAGACATCCGCGGTTGCCGCTGAGGCGAAATCGGTGACTGGCTCGTCCGCGAGAAAGAAGCCCCACATGGAGCCGATCGCGGTCGCCTGAACGGGCACGCCGGCCTCGTTGGCGGCGGCGACAACAGCGGCCACCAGTGCATCGGTTTTGGCTCCGAGTGCCTCGTACACGCCGGGCTTGGCCAGCTCGTTGAGTGTGGCAATACCCGCGGCCATCGCGAGAGGGTTGCCCGACAGTGTTCCCGCCTGGTACACCGGTCCAGCGGGTGCGATGTGCATCATGAGATCGGAGCGGCCACCATACGCCGCCATCGGGACGCCGCCGCCGATCACCTTGCCGAGGCACGTGATATCAGGCCTGATTCCAAAACGTGCCTGCGCACCGCCGAACGCTACGCGGAAGCCTGTCATTACTTCATCAAAAATGAGGAGCGCGCCGGTTTCATCCGCGATGCTGCGTAGTCCTTCCAGGAAGCCGGGCGATGGCAGAACGAGTCCCATGTTCCCAGCGACCGGTTCGACAATTATCGCGGCTGTTTCACCGGCATGTCGGCGGAAGAGCTCCGCGACTGCGTCGAGATCGTTGTATGGAGCAGTCAGTGTATCAGCCGCCGCACCAGGCGTGACACCAGGGCTATTAGGCAGCCCAAGCGTCGCGACGCCCGAGCCGGCACGCACGAGCAGCGCGTCGGCGTGGCCATGATAGCAGCCGGCGAACTTGATAATCTTGTTTCGATTCGTCGCGGCGCGCGCGAGCCTGAGCGCGCTCATCGTGGCCTCGGTCCCGGACGAAACGAAGCGCAGCATCTCCATCGACGGTACCGCTGACGTAATACATTCCGCAAGCTCCGTTTCGAGCGCGGTCGGCGCGCCGAATGAAGTTCCGAGCGCGGCCTGACGCGTCAGCGCTTGCACTACCGCTGGATGTGCGTGCCCCAGGATGAGCGGTCCCCACGACAGCACGTAGTCGATGTAGCTATTGCCATCCACGTCCTCGATGCGCGCTCCTTTCCCACGCGCGATGAACAGCGGCGTACCGCCAACACCGCGAAACGCTCGCACCGGCGAGTTCACCCCGCCCGGGAAGAAGCGCTGCGCCTCCGCGAAGAGTTCAGCCGAACGTGGAGTGGAGAATGTGTCGGTCACGTGGGAGATATCAGGCATCGGCCTTGAGCCACGCGGCGATTTCGTTGGCATAGTACGTAATGATCATGTCCGCGCCGGCACGTTTGATCCCCATCACGCTCTCCATCACCGCGCGTCGCTCATCCAGCCATCCATGCTCGGCTGCTGCCTTGAGCATCGCGTACTCACCACTCACCTGATAGGCAGCCACAGGTAGATCCACGATTTCACGCACAGCACGGATAATGTCGAGATACGCGCCAGCAGGTTTTACCATCACGATATCGGCCCCTTCTTCCACGTCCAGCGCAACCTCGCGCAGCGCCTCGCGCGCATTTGGCGCGTCCATCTGGTAAGCGCGCCGGTCCCCGGACTGCGGCGTCGACTCGGCAGCAACACGGAATGGACCGTAGAACGCCGAAGCATACTTGGCGGAATAAGCCATGATGGCGACCTCTCCGTGCCCCGCATCGTCCAACGCAGCCCGAATCGCGCCTACCTGTCCGTCCATCATCGCGCTGGGTGCGACGATGTCCGCGCCGGCATCAGCGTACGCGACAGCGGCACGCGCAAGCAACGAAAGCGTCTCATCGTTGGCGACAGTGCCACGCTCTTGCTCGAACACGCCACAGTGGCCGTGCGACGTGTACTCGCACAGGCAGACATCCGCGATGACGGCGATACCGGGGGTTTCCCGCTTGATATTCGCGATTGCGCGTGGCACCGGCCCACTCGCGTTCCACGCGCCGCTTCCAATCTCATCCTTTGACGTTGGAAGTCCGAACAACAAGACGCCCGGAATGCGCGCGGTAGCGACACGTTCGAGCTCTGCTCCCAATCTGTCCACCGAGCGTTGGAACTGCCCAGGCATCGGCTCGATCGCGCGCTCCACGCCGTTTCCTTCGACCACGAACAGTGGATAGATGAGGTCGTCAACAGTGACAGTGTTCTCGCGCACGAGGCGCCGCAATGACGATGATCGGAGTCTGCGCGGCCTGGCCGACGGGAGGGGTAGGGCTGAAGGGAGGATCTCGGTAGCTATGTCAAGCATCACGACGTCTTCACTGAGGAGTTAGAGAGGCAGTCCACCACCGCGCGCACAAGACTCTGAACATCATGATCCGCGGCCACACGGTCGACTGGAAGATTCAGCTCGGCGGCCGCTGAAGCAGTTACAGGACCAATCGCAATTATGCGCGGGCGGTCCGATCCGCGCCACGATACGCTTTTGTCAATGATGTCTCTTGCCGCGTCGGCAAAGGAGCGGACGGCGGAGGCGCTTGCGAATGTTATCGCATCGACGCTGTGCTCGCGAATGCGGTCTACCAGGCTACTGGTCCCGGCAGCGTCTCTGGTGCGATACGCAACCACTTCGTCTACATCTGCGCCGCGCGCGCGCAGTGCGGCGGGAAGCTCCGGCCGGGCCATGTCGGAGCGCGGGAGCAGAATGCGGAGGCCTTTGATCGGGCCGAGGGACTCCGGAATCGCTGCTGCCATTGCACGCTCCGGCATCACGTCGACGCGCATTCCACATGCGCTTAGCGCGTCACGTGTTCCTGTCCCAATTGCCGCGATGCGTACGCCGGTCACCGTTGCGTCATCAACTCCACTCAGGAGAAGCCTAGCGTGGAAGTGAGAAACCGCATTGCGACTCGTGAATACGATCCAGTCATACGTTGGAAGTGACTGGATCGTCGCATCGAGCGGAGCCCATCCAAGCGGTGGCAGTATCTCAATTGCGGCGCAGAACAGGACCTCTGCGCCAAGCACCGTCAGGAGCGTGCCCAATTCCTCGCTCTGCTCCCGTGCGCGCGTGACGGCTATGCGGCGTCCGTCGAGCGGTAGCATCGGTGCGCCTACCGGCCGCTTGCGAGCAGCTCGCCGGCGCCGGCGTTCATCAGCAATGCCGCTAGCTCGCGCGCAATGCGAATGCCGTCCGCACGCGGCCCACGACGGCTGCCGCGAATGTTGGCGCCGTCCGCCGCACCAACCAGTGCCGTGATCAAGATGTTATCAGCACCCACCTCAGCGTACGCCGCCACTGCGGTGTTGCAATTCCCACCGGTAGCCGCGAGAAAGGCGCGCTCGGCCGCCACTGCATCCGCCGTGTCAGCGTCGTGTAGCGGTGCAACCAGTGATGCAATGTCGATGTCATTGGAGCGCACTTCAACCGCGATGGCGCCCTGGCCCACCGCTGGAAGCATGATGTCGATGGGGAGCGGCTGGATGCGCGGATCGTGTACGCCGAGGCGATCCAGCCCCGCGGCGGCCAACACCAAAGCATCGTAATTGCCACCGTCCAGCTTTCGGAGCCGCGTGTCCACGTTGCCGCGGATGTCCAGCAGCTCAAGGTCGGGACGAAGCGCGCGTAGCTGCGACTGGCGCCGGGGACTGCTCGTTCCCACGCGTGCACCGTGCGGAATCGCGTCCAGTCCGTGATATGCGCTCACCAACGCGTCTCGAACGTCGGCCCGCGGCAGAAAGGCGCCAATGGTCATGTCCGATGCCAGCTCGGATGGGAGATCCTTGGAGCTGTGCACCGCGAGGTCAATCGCGCGAGCGCGCAGTACATTCTCAATTTCGGTAACGAACAGTCCCTTTCCGCCGATTTCCGAGAGCGGCCGATCCTGAATTGCGTCGCCGCGCGTCGTGATGCGCACCAGCTCCACCGCAACGTCCGGATTGTGCGCGCGGATCGCCGTCGCGACCATCTCACTCTGCACCAACGCGAGCGCGCTCCCGCGCGTTCCGATGCGAATGACGCGATGCGACGCTCCAGCCGACGCAGGCATCAATGCCCCGTGCGCGCGTTTTCGGCGTCCGCGATCACCGCGGCAAGCGCGCGAACCATCGCCGGCGAGTCATTCGGGAGCTGCGTGCGACGCAGTTTCATTCCAAGCGCCGCTGCCTTCTCCTTCGCCTCGTGATCGATGTCCCACAGAATCTCGAGATGCTCCGACACGAATCCGATAGGAACCTGCAGCACGTTGCGCACCCCCTCCGCGTGCAGCGTCTCCAGATAGTCGAGGATGTCCGGCCCGAGCCACGGCTCGCCAGTTTCCCCCGCACTCTGCCACGCGAAGCGCCAGTCGGCGAGACCGACCGCGCGCGCTGTTGCCGCGCTGCTTTCCAGCAACTCCTGCTCATACGGATCGTTCCATTCGCGGATGCGAACGGGGAGGCTGTGCGCGCTAAATACCGTCAAAACGCTCTCGCGTTCCGATGCGTCGAATTGCTCCAGTCCGGCACGAACCAGAGCCGTCATCATTTCGATAAACTCCGGTTGCGCGTGCCAACGCTCCACGAAGGTGACATCGAAGCTGCACTCCAGCGCCAGCTGCGCATCTTCCATCGCTTTACGGTAGCCGCCCAGACTGATACGCGAATAATGCGGCGCCAGCGTCAGAGCGGTAACACGCGTGATTCCATCCGCCGCCATCATTCGCATGACATCGCCAATGTAGGGGTGCCAGTGCTTCATACCCACGTACACCGTTCTGCGCTCCCCCGCGTCCTCCGCGTGCGCATTAAGCGCCTCTTCCAACGCGCGCGCGGTGTTGCGCGTGATCTCCAACAGGGGAGTTCGCCCGCCAACCAGCTCGTATCGCTTGCGCAGCCGTGCGACCGCCTCCACGGACGGCGCCCGACCGCCGCGGATGTGCGTGAAGTACGGCTCGACCTGATCCAGCGTCTCCGGCGTGCCATAAGCCATCAGCAGCACCGCGGAAGTCGACATCGGTCGGTCATCTCCGGAATCGCGTGTCACGCTGCTCCCACTGCCAGAGTTGCCGCGTCACTGTCAGAAAGTCGTTCGGTGCTGAGCTCGCGCACGTACTCCACCGCACGCTGAACATTTCCGAGCGGTGTCTTGGGATGCAATCCGTGCCCGAGGTTGAAGATGTGTCCGGGACGGTCCGCCGCCTTGTCCAGAACGTCAGCCACG
>JBBSHV010000183.1:0-5434 GCA_038232435.1 Gemmatimonadales bacterium
GCGAGCTCGATCGTCTCGCGAGAGTGCGCGTCACGGGCAGCGATATTGACAGAGCCTCGCTCGTTGCGGCTGAGAATGCGCGCTACACGGCGGCGGCGTTTGCTGATACACCGGCGCATCTGCTCGACAAGCTGTTCCCACTGGAGGGTGATACACGCACTGTGATCGAGCCTGTCCGGTCGCTGGTGCAATTCGAACGGCGCGACATACTGCGCGAGCCATCGCCTGCAGGATCATACGATCTCATTGCTTGCCGCAACGTTATCATCTATCTGGATCGTGAAGCGCAGGAGGAGCTGCTGTGCTCCTTCCACCGAGCGCTTCGCCTCGGCGGCTTTCTTGTCATGGGACGGGTGGAGACACTGTTGGGGAAGCCACGCCAGCTCTTTGGCGCGGTCGACGTTCGGGAGCGCATCTTTCGGAAGGTGCGATGACGCTGGCGCAAGCTGTTGAACGCTCGGTGCTGGTCGTCGACGACAGCGCATTCATGCGCAAGTTGATCGGCGACATCGTCAACGCCCAGTCCGGCTTTCACGTCGCCGGGTACGCTCGCGATGGTGTGGATGCGCTCGCGAAGATAGAGGCCCTCAATCCCGACATCGTCACCCTCGACCTGGAGATGCCGCACCTGGATGGCATGCGCACGCTCGAGCGGATCATGTCCGACACTCCTCGGCCGGTGATCGTGCTGAGCGCGGGCGGAGAGCAGTTCGGCGATGCAACACTGCGCGCTCTGGAGCTTGGCGCAATCGACTTCGTGAGAAAGCCAGCCGGACCGATCAGCCTCGAGCTCGGACCGGCTACCGCACAGCTGGTGACCGCGCTCGTCGCCGCGAGCCGCACTGGTAGGCCGATCGCACTTCCGATTATCGATCATGCGGTGATCCGTGCTCGCTTCGACGGCGACGTACCTCGTGGGAGAGCGCAGAGCGTTGTCGTCATCGCGTCATCGACCGGCGGCCCACGCGCGCTCGCGGAAATCATTCCGGCGCTCCCCGGCGATCTCGCCGCTGCTGTTGTAATCGCGCAGCACCTGCCGCGCGAGTTCACGCGCGCGCTGGCGGAGCGGTTGGATAAGACAAGCGCGATGCACGTTCGACTGGCGAGGCCGAAGGATTGTCTCGAAGCCGGGCGAGTGTATGTCGCGTGCGGCGGTGCCGACACGCTGATTGTGGGAGCGCGCGGATCGGCCACTTTCTCGTCAGCGGAGTCAGTGCCGGGCGCGGCGCCATGTGCCGATGTCCTGTTCTCGTCAGCGGCGCGTGTGTTCGGCTCGCACGCCGTAGGCGTTGTACTTACGGGCATGGGGCGCGACGGCTCGGAGGGACTGCGAGCAATTCGGCGTGCGGGTGGCCGTGCAATCGTCCAGGACCAGGCGTCATCTGTGATCTACGGCATGCCGCGCGCGGCGCTGACGCATGCGGGTGCGGATCGGGTTGTCGCTCTATCAGATATCGCGGACGCGATCACCGCAACGGCTTCTCAGGAGCGGGAATAGTGGTCAACTCTGTGACGGGGCTGCGCGCTGCTTTCGAGCAGATCAAGGCGCAGGTTGAAGAGCGGGAGATGCGCGACGAGCCAGAGCTCAAGGCGTCGCTGATGGACGTGTATCGCTCCGTTGACACGTCCCTGGCAGAGATGGGGCGGCTCAAGGACGACATTCGCGAGTTGGTTGATCGCTGGAAATCGCGTCGGCCGCCCGCTCCGGCAATGGCACCGCAATTCGCGGGCAAGCGGCCGATGGTACACGAGGACCACATCGGCGCGTCCACCTTCCTGGAGAAGGGTTGGTCCAGGATCTCACTCGGCGACTATGAGGGAGCGGAGCAGGCGCTTCAGCGTGCGATGGAGCTTGCGCCGACGAACGCAGAAGGACAGTCGCTGCTGGGGTGGGCGCAGATGCTTCAGGACAAGCTGGACGCGGCGCTGCTCAACTTTCAGTATGTCCTGGGACGCGAGCCAACCAACGCTCTCGCGCGCATCAACGTCGGTTACATCTGCCTGAAAAAGGGAATATTCGGCGAGGCTATAGAGCATCTATCCAAGGCTCTCCGGCAGAACGATGACGCGCGGGCACGGCTGTACGCCAACTTTTATCTCGGACTCGTCTACACTGAACGTGAGATGTACGATGACGCGCAGATATTCTTTGAGCGTTCCATCAAGCTCGGTCCGAACCTGGTAGAAGCGTACTTCGAGCTGGGCCACGCGCAGTGGCTCTCCGGCGACAGAGTATGTGCCATCGCGACATGGAAGCGTGGTGCCGCGGTAAACAAGTTTAATCCGTGGAGCGTGAAATGCGCGGAGATCGGCGCGGCGGCCGAGGGCGGGGTGGAGCCCCGGCGCGCGTGGCTGTCGAAGGGCGAGTGAGAACTTCCATCCCGGTAGCGGCTGTGTAGCAGTCGCTACCGGGTGATCGCGCACGTTCGGAACCATATGCTCGCCCGGCGCGTAAACGGTAGTATGCAAGTGAAGCTGCAAAAGCAACGCGCCGCGCGTGTTTTGCTCGTGACGCTGGGAACGCTTGCCGTTGCGCTGATTGTGATTGTCGCGTTGAGCAGCACCCCTCCGCCCGCACTCACCGCGCCGGCCGGTTACTACGTGCGCCACGTTCCGCTTCCAGAGCGGCTTCCATCGGTGGCTCCCGAAAGCGTTGGAATGTCGGCCGAGCGACTGAATGAGATCGACACGCTCGTTGCCCGCGGGATCGCCGCAGGTGGATTTCCAGGCGCGGCCGTGGTGATCGGGCGCAAGGGCGGACAGGTGATGGCAACGGGCTTCGGACACACCGGCTGGTCGCCGGGCGCGGCTGTGGTGAGCGCAGACTCTACGGAGTACGACCTCGCGTCGCTCACGAAGGTTGTCGCGACAACTTCCGCAATCATGGCCCTGTACGACGATGACGTCATCAGCCTGGATGATACGGTTGCGAAGTGGGTGCCTTCATTTTCCGGTGGGGCCAAGGACAGGGTCACGATTCGCGACCTGCTTACTCACCGTTCGGGACTTCCACCCGGCCGCGAGCTGTGGAAGTTCATGGGCGACCGGAGTGCCGCGAAGCGGGCGGTGATCTCGACTTCGCTCGTCGCGGGCTGCCCGCCTGGACGCTGCTACATGTATTCCGATTTGGGCGCCGACATGCTCGGCTTCGTTGCCGAGGCGGCCGCGCACGAGCCGCTGGACCATTTTACCGAACGGCGCGTCTTCGGCCCACTCGGCATGAGTGAGACCACATTCCATCCGAACTCTAGCGAAATTATGCATCTCGCGCCGACAGGGGCGCCGCATGGCCGCGTTCACGACGCGAATTCCGCGGCACTCGGCGGCGTGGCCGGACACGCGGGCCTATTCTCGACCGCGAGCGATCTGGCGGTGTTCGCACAGATGCTGCTCGACGGCGGCGAATACGACGGCACGCGGATATTTCGGGAGGCAACAGTCGCTCTGTTCACCAAGCGCACAGCCGGCACCCGGGCGCTCGGATGGGACACGTGCGACTCAGCAAATGTTCGCAGCACGTGCGGCAGGTATCTCAGCGCGCGCGCTTTCGGCCATACGGGGTTCACCGGTACGTCGATGTGGATCGATCCCGATCGCGAGATGTTCACGATTCTGCTGACCAATCGCGTGGACGATCCGCGCGTCCGCCGTCCGGAGCGGGTGATCCATGACATTCGCTCCGACCTGGCCGATGCAGCCGTGCTCTCGGTAATAGATGCGGAGGCGGGTACGCGTGGACTGCTGGCCAGCAGTCCCGGTTTTCGCTCGGACCATCGCCAGCGGTGGCAAGAGCCCGTCTCCGTGCGGCGCGCGAAGGCAAAGGCGAGCGCGAAAAAGCACCGGGCGAAAACCGGCTCGCGAGTGACCCGCCCGTCTCGCTCGCGGGCTCGGAGAAGTACGGCGCGGACGCGGTCTCGCCGGCACAGTTGAATTAACAACAGATTAAATGGCGCGGGATAGCTTGACACCTACCCGACGGAGTCCATACTCTTCGCAACTATGCCGAAAGATCCCGCCGCGGTATCCAGCTCAGAACTTACGCTCGCGTCGCATCAGCGGCTGGTGTGGTGGGGCGTTGCCGCTCTCGTTCTCCTGATCGGCTATGCCGATCTGTGGAGAGGTGGAGAGACCATTGCGCCGATCCTGCTGGTCCTGGCTTATTGCGTGCTGATTCCGGTCGCCATACTGAAGCGTTAGTTGGTAATGGGGCTGACAAATATGGTATCAGCGACCGGCGTAGTTTCTGCAAGCGGGCGAGTAATAAGAACGCGAGTACATGCGGGCGAGTAGCTCAGCTGGTTAGAGCGCCTGCCTTACACGCAGGATGTCGGGGGTTCGAATCCCTCCTCGCCCATTCCCGCACAATCGAACCTGCCGACACGGGCGGGGTAAGAATGTTCACAACCTCGGAGGAGCTAAGTTGAATTCACGTTTCGTTGTCGCGCTCGCAGCTCTCACTTGTGCCGCCGCAGGTTCGGTGCAGGCCCAGAATGCGAAGTCGCGAATCACGGTTATGACCTTCCAGAGCCAGGAGAAGGGGAACGGGGCCAAAGCGGCCGACGAACTCCGTGGCCGGCTCACCAAGCAGTTCAATCCTAAAGATGTGTACGTCCTTCCGACAAAGGACGTGACCAACACGCTCGAGTCTTCCGGCTTCTCGGCCAGCGATCCGCTCGCTCCGACGGAAGAGAAGGCGCTCGCCAATCTTCTCCGCGCCGACGACTACGTGACCGGGCAGGTGAGTAAGAGCCCAACGGGTGCTTACCAGGTGAATGCACGGCTCGTCGTTACGCGCGACAACACTCTGTCGCAGGCTCTGCCTACCGCGACGAGCGGAAAGGTGGCCGACGCGATGGACGCCGTCGCGAAGTCCGCTAAGGACGCGATGAAGCAGCTCGATGGAGAGCAGGCGTGCGTGAACAAGGCGCGTACCGGCGACGCAGCCGGCGCCCTCGCCGCTGCACGCCAGGGAATCGCCGCGTATCCTAACGCGACGCTTGCCCGTCTCTGCATGGCTAACGTGTACTACTCTCAGTATGCCAAGGCAACTACCCACGCCGACTCCGTTCGGCTGGCTGATTCGGTCCTCACAGTTACTCGCGTGATCGCGCAGCAGGATCCGGGCAGCACCGCGGCCCTACGCTTCAACGTCGAACTTTACAAAGTTCGTGGCGATAGCACGCAGGCTCGCCAGGCACTCGTCGAGCTCATTCGCGCAGACCCGACCAACGATAAGCTCATCGGCCAGGTCGTGAACGAGCTGGCGGGAAGTGGACACGCACAGGACGCGGTCCCGCTCGTGAAGGAGCTTCTGGCGCGCAATCCCGGCGACCCGCAGGCGCTCCGTACCGCTTTCCTCGTGTATCTCGCAGCCAACGACTGGCAGAGCGCAGTGACGGCTGGCCCTGAGCTGATCAGAGCCGACACGACTGCC
>JBBSHV010000184.1:0-5384 GCA_038232435.1 Gemmatimonadales bacterium
AGCACAGTCGCGGGCGAGAGCGGCGCCACATCCAGATCTGCCGACGGCGTGCAGATTGTCACCCTGAATCGGTATTGCGGGATCGAGTTCAGAAGCGACAGTGTAGCGCAGAGAGTGCCAGCCAAGGCCGCGCGTGTTGCTGCCATTCTGGTTCGCTCATGCGCGAGCGCTGCCGATCCCGGCGTCGCACCCGGCAGAGCCGCCAGGCCGTAGGTAGACTAACGCGTCAGTTTCAGGCCGACGGCATATTGTTGGGCCGTGTGAGCAGCCCCGTCGCGCCTGGAATCTGCCAGCCCGCGGCTCCGCGATAGTAAACCCCGTGCGAGAGCCGGTCATTCGTACCGTCGAGCGCGACGCTACGGCACTCTCAATGATGCCGGCACAAGCCATGCCTCGGGTGCACTATCCACAGCGGCGCCGGGCAGTTACAGGAGCCTGCCGGGCGAGCGCACAGCAGACTAGAGAGGGAAGATGTTCCATCACGTGAAGGAGCTTCAATTCAACGCCCGCGTATCCAAGCCGGACCCGCGTTTTGCCGCGCTCTTGCTCGAGCAGTTCGGCGGACCGAACGGCGAGCTCAAGGCAGCAATGCAGTACTTCGTACAATCGTTCACAGCTCGGCAGGCACATCCGGAGCACTACGACGTGCTGATGGATATCGCGACCGAGGAATTCAGTCATCTGGAGATCGTTGGCGCAACCATTACCATGCTGCTTGACGGCATCAACGGTGATCTAAAGGATGTGGCCGAGCAAAGCCCGGTGACCAAGCTGGCGCAGGGCGCCTCGGCCAAGGAAGAGGTGATGCACGAGGCGTTAACACAACCGCAGTTTCTTGTTCTCTCCGGCGGTGGCCCCACGCTCACCAGCAGTCAGGGCGTGCCGTGGACAGGGGCGTACGTGACCGCCAACGGTGATCTTACCGTGGACTTCCGTTCCAACATGGCCGCTGAAGGGCGTGCCAAGATCGTGTACGAGTACCTGCTCAAGTTCACCGATGACCCGCTCGTCCAGGAAAGCCTGCGCTTCCTCATGACGCGCGAGATCTCGCACTTTCAGATGTTCGGCGCCGCCCTGGAGACTATCCAGCCAAATTTCCCGATGGGAATTCGGCAGGGCGATCCGCGCTACACGCATCTGTACTTCAACATGTCCAACGGCGCGAGTGCGCGCGGGCCATGGAACGAGGGACAGGGACCATGGGCGCCAGGCGAGAGCTGGGTGTACATCGACGATCCTGTCAAGCACGTGATCGAGACGCAGGGTCTCACTAACGAGCGCATTCAGGGAACCAATCGTACGGAGAAGGACGTCACTCGCATGAACGCTGAGCTGGCCGATTTGCGCAGCGCGGAGATCAAGAGTGCGGTGCCGAAGGGAAAGAACCAGTGGTCGTCCTATCCGCAGGATACACTGGAAAGTCCGCAGCCTTGAGTGATCCTGTGAGCGGGCCGGTGCAGATTACTTATTACACCGACCCGCTCTGCTCCTGGAGTTGGGCATTTGAGCCGGTATATCGCCGGCTGCGTTACGAGTTCGGTGATCGGATACGTTGGCGCAACCGCATGGGCGGAATGATTCCCGGGTGGTCTAATTACAGCGATCCGCTCAATGATGTGGGCGGCCCCAGCCACATGGGGCCGCAGTGGCTAGAGGTGAGCCGGACGTCTGGGATGCCGATCGATCCCTACGTGTGGCATGACGATCCGCCCGGCTCGTCCTATCCCGCCTGTGTCGCGGTAAAGGCCGCCGAGCTACAGGGGGCCGAGCTCGGCGACCGTTATCTGCGCAGAGCTCGAGAAGCGGTGATGCTGCAACGGCGCAACATCGCGCGTCGTGACGTGTTGCTCGCAATTGCCGAGGAGCTCGCCGCGTCGACTGATCCATCGGTCGCGAACGGCGGTTTCTTCGACGTTGTGAAGTTCACTGGCGACCTGGACGGCGAAGCCATGGAGGCATTCCGTCAGGACGTGCACGAGGCGCGCTATCACGGCATCGGCCGGTTTCCTACGCTTGTGGTCACGCGCGCAGGCCAGCACGGCGTAGTGACAGTTGGTTATCGCCCGTACGAATTGATGCGCGAGATTATCGCGCATGTTGCGCCTGATGTTGTGCCCGAGCGTCCGGCTCCGCTGGCCAATGAGTACACGCGTTATTGGCGCGACAGCGGCGGTAGCATGACAGAGGACGAGATACAACTGGCCTGCGGCTGAGACTCCACGCCGTCGGCCGCGACTCACTCGTCGCTCCCGGTAAGGCGCGCAGCGGTCCCGGTTACCGTCATCGTATCCACGTCCACCTCGGTCACCAGTCGCTCGGCGACAGACTCTCCGATCTGACCCGTGTCGCGCATGTGCATTACCGCTGTGCGCTCCGCTTCCAGCGCTGTCACGAGTGGCCGCTCCTTGTGGGGACGGCCGCCCAAATTACCCGCAGCTGCGATGCCTACACTACCATCGGCGATCCGCTCCGCGAGTGCACGACAGTCCGCGGCAAGCGACGGTTCGCCACGCACCGATCGGTCCAGCGCTGCAAGTCCTGCTCGGCGAGCACGCGCGCGCGCCCGTCGCTCGTCGCGAGCTTCACGATCCGGGTCGCCCACTCCCAGCCAGGTGACCAGCGGGAGCAGAGTCACACCCTGGAGGACGAGTGTTCCGACGATAACGATCAACGTGATGACGAGCACTGCGTTGCGTGTCTGACCGTCGCCGTCGGAGGGCAGGGCGGGGAGCGCCAGCGCGAGCGCGAGTGATACCACTCCGCGCATTCCCGCCCACCCCAGCACGGCCGCTTCCCGGCGCGACGGAGCCGCTGTACTCCGAGCACCACTGACCAGGCCACGTAAGTTTGACACAGTGAATATCCAGATGAAACGGAGAGCGATGACCGCGACCGTCACGGCGACCCCGGCCAGAACGAGCGAGGATGACACGCGGGTGCTGGCGGCCTCGCCGATCAGCAGACCCAGGAGCAGGAACACGAGCGCCGTACTCGCGAACCTGAGCGAAGCCCAGACCGTGCGCGCCGCGAGGCGAACGGCGGCGGTAGATGCCGTTGTCTCCAGCCGTTGCAGAGTGAAACCGAGAGTAACGACGGCGAGAACCGCGGAAGCGCCTAGCCGATCCGCAATCTCGTAGGTGACGTAAGGCAGGAACAGCGATATTCCGGCCTCCAGCGTAACGTCGTCCAATCGCCTGCGGAGCGGTGCCACCGCGTAGCCGAGCGCAAGTCCCACCGCAACACCGGCCGGCGCGGCCCAGAGAATAGCAAGCCCAGCGCCGGTCCAGGCTAAGTGCCCCGTGACCGCCGCAATTACAGCGAGATGATACGCAACGATCGCGATCGCATCGTTCACCATCCCCTCACCTTCGAGTATTATGACGAGCCGGTGAGCCAGCCCCGACTTGTTCCCCACGGCCGTGGCGGCGACCGGATCCGGCGGGGCGACGATTGCGCCCAGAACAAATGCCGCGGCCCACGGGAGTCCGATCAGAAGGTGCGCGACCACAGCCGCGGTCGCCATGGTCGCTAACACCAATCCCACTGCGAGCAATGCGATGGGAATTATGTTGCGGCGGAACGCACCCAATGGAAGCGCATACGCCGCGGTCGTGAGCAGCGGTGGCAGAAAGATGAAGAGCACGCGGTCAGGCGGAACGGTCACCGGCAGAAGGCCGGGCACGAAGCGCCACGCAGCTCCCGCGACGATCCCGACGATCGCCAGAACTATAGGCAGCGGCGTACTCAGCCGGCGCGCACCGACCGCGGTCGCGAGCGTGAGCGCAATGACGAGTAACCCGGTGTCGATGCTATTCACGGCGGAGCCACGCCACGCTCGGTGTCGTTGTTGGCGTCGCCGCTGCCTTCGCGCGCGCCGAGAGCGCACACAGCCGTTCCTTGTCGTGCGCCGCGGGGACTGTACGTTCGGCAACCTGTTCCACGAGAACTACTTGCTCTTTAATAAGCCGTAGCCGCTCTGGTGCGGCCGTGCACGACGCTACCTGGATCAATATCTCCATCGTTCGTGCGAGCACGCCTACGTTGCCGCCGGAGTTCTGTCGGATCTCATCCACCGCAAGGCGTAGGAGGCTCTCAAAGGTCGGGCCGCGCACCACCACGCCCACTTCTCCATCGATCATTCGCGCGGGGCAGTCGATGTGCCGCGGCACCAACCGCACCAGGATCGCGCCGATGTAATCGACGCAGGTTACTGCCGTCGTCGTGTCGTTTACCCCTGGTGACAGTGCGCGGAGCGATATGTCGACAAGCTGCCGCAAGCCGAACGCTACATCTTCATCAACCGTCCGGTACGTGCCGATTGTATAAGCTCGGGCGATGCGCCGGTCGAGTTTGTCTGTGGCGCTCCACCGCGGAGGTGCATCGCGACCCGTCGTTTGCCGTGCGGTCCCGTCACTCACTGACGCGAGTGGCGTGTCGGCGATGACGAAGTCCCCTGGGCCGCAGTCCATGCGGATCACGCTGTGTGTGTCGCACGCCGCGGCGAGTAGCGCATCGATATCGGTGCCCTGAATATATCCGGTGCGTGTAGCGGGCACGGCTCGCCAGCGGGTAATCTCCGCGGCATCACGCTTGGCGGCGCTGGAAGCGTTGTACAGCTTAGCGTACGTCCCGTCGCCGAGGTCATGCGGGAAGAGGACATCTATCGCGCCGAACGTGTCGTGCGCAACCCGGGCCACGATGCTCGACGCCTGCAGCGTACTCGCGACGTGGTGTACGAAATAGATCAGCACCGCAATTCCAACGATGGCCAACAGGATGCCGAGGACAACCGCCAGTGACGGCACGAAGCTAATCTCCGCAACGCTGCGGATCGTGCGCATGACGATCAGGCAATAGGTGAAGATCCCCACGAATGTGCCGAGCACCAGCTGGTTGGGCCGATCGCTCATGAAATTGCGGAGAATGCGTGGAGTGAACTGGCTAGATGCCTGAGTCACGGCAACAACCGTGAGCGAGAAAGTCAGTCCGGCAACGGTTATCATCCCGCTCGCAATGGCGGAGAGCAGCTCACGCGAGCTGTCGGCGGTAGCGCCGAATAAAAGCGGCCAGCGCGCGAGCGCAGCTGCATCCACGCGGCTAGATAGCTCGACCATGCCGACAGCGAGACCGATTGAACCGATAACGATGACGCTGGGGATGAACCACAGGCTGCCGAGAAGATGGCGCCAACCGTTGCGCAGGCGGTCCACTAGGCGGTTCGGGTGCGGTGTATGTCTGTCATCGTTGCAAGATAGCGCGGCCCGACGGCCGAATGAGACCGGGAAGATTATGATAGTCGCACGCGTGCCGACTTGCCCAGTCATTGGTGAACATTGGCGAACAGTTAGTTTCGGAGAGCAGCGCGAACTCGAATCGTGATGCGG
>JBBSHV010000185.1:0-5367 GCA_038232435.1 Gemmatimonadales bacterium
CGCGCTGTCACTCTTATACGTGGGCGGAATGTTCCTCAATGATGCGGCCGACCACGAGGTTGACGCGCGTGAGCGGCGCGACCGCCCCATCCCCTCGGGTAGGGTGAGCGCCCGGGAGGCATGGGGGACAGGGTTTGCCCTATTGCTCGGCGGACTGGTCACGCTGGCGGTGCTGGCCGCGCTGGCCGCGCGTTCCACAGACTCAGGCTTTGAGCCGACAGGAGAGTGGTGGCGCGGGGTGGCGGCCGGCGGCGTGCTTGCGGCACTGATCATTCTCTACGACCTGCGGCACAAGGCCAACCCTCTGAGTCCCGTGCTCATGGGACTGTGCCGGTCAATGGTATACGTGGTGGCGGCGCTGGCCATGACCGGCGCGGTGACGCTATCGGTACTGGGCGGCGCCGTGGCGCTGCTCGCGTATCTCGTGGGGCTCACGTACGCCGCAAAACAGGAAACGCTGGCGGCTCTGCGCGGGGTGTGGCCGCTCGCGTTCCTGCTCGTTCCCCTGGCCTATGCGCTTCCCTTGATCGCGGTGTCCTCGCTGGCGGTGATCATCTTCGCAGCCTTCACGGTCTGGATGCTGGCCGCGCTCGCCACGCTCGTGCGTCGGAACCCGGGGCAGCCGGGGAGGCCGGGTGGCATCGGCCGAGCGGTCGCCGCCCTGATCGCGGGGATCTCATTGCTCGACGGTACCCTGATCGCGGCGAGCGGCGCGCCGCACGCGGCGCTGGTCGCGGTCGCGTGCTTCGGCCTCACGCTTCTAGTCCAGCGGCACGTGCCGGGGACGTGAAGCGTTGCGGTCACGCATTGCACCTATACTGTTATTGTGGTCATGCCGCTCCATTTGTCGCCAGGTTGTAGCTATGATGGCTCAGTGCTGTCGCTGTTCCACCCTGCTTCATAGCGGGTCACGTTAACGGCTGGCCATCGCCGAAGACGTGCGCCAGGATTAGCCGCTTGACCTCCGTCGCTTCCACCGCGCTGTCCGGGAGCAGGTCGGGCTCTGTGCTCATGAATAGCGGTCCCGCCTCGGGCCGGTCTGTAATGCGGCCGTGCGACCCTTTGACCAGAGTGGCGTCCAGCGGGATCACGTCCATGAGATAGCGGAAGCCAAGTGCCTTTCGGAGCAGCGTCGAGCCGATCCTGAGCCGGGGTGCCCGCAGCGCCGGATCCAAGAAGAGCTCGACGGGATCGTAGCCCGGCTTCCGGTGGATGTCGACAGTGCGCGCGTAGTCCGGGGCGAGCGAGTCGTCCAGCCAGTGATAGTAGCTGAACCAGTGATCCGCGCGCGCGATCGCCACCAGCTCTCCAGAGCGCGGGTGGTCGATGCCGTGGGTACGCTTCTCATCTTCGCCCCACACGGCCTCGATCTCTGGAACGCGCTCCAGTAGCGCGCGTACCTCCCCCACCTGCTCGGGATCTCGTATGTACACGTGCGCCACCTGGTGGTCGGCCACAGCGAACGCATCGCTGGCGCCGGCGTCGAGCGTCTCGCGTCCTAGCTCCGGCTTCACGCGAACGAGTCCGGCTCCGCGCAGTATTCGGTTTATGTGGATCGGGCCGCGCACCGCGGTGATGCCGTATTCGGATAGCACCACCACGCGGGTGCCGTCCCGGCGCACATGCTCGATGAGTTCGCCGCAGGCTGCATCCACCTCGGCGAGTGCGCGCGTCACTTGCGGCGCGTCCGGGCCGCAGCGCTGGAGATCGTAGTCCAGGTGCGGCAGGTAAACCAGGGTGAGCGTCGGCTGGCGCGTGTCGTAGACGTGGCGGGCGCAATCGGCGATCCAGCGGGTGGAGCGGATGTCGGCCGCGGGTCCCCAGAAGTTGAACAGTGGGAAGGGACCGAGTCGGGCGATCAGTTCGTCGCGCAGTTCCGGCGGCTCGGTGTAGATATCAGGGATCTTGCGCCCGTCGGCCGGATATAGTGGGCGCGGCGTGACAGAGAAGTCGGCCGAGCTGTACATGTTGTACCACCAGAACAGCTTGGCGCAGGTGAAGGCCGGGTTGAGATGGCTGGCCGCCTCCCAGATCTTTTCCCCGTGGGCGAGCCTGTTGGACTGTTGCCAGAGGCGGATCTCCGAGGTATCACGGAAGTACCAGCCATTGCCCACGCACCCGTGTCCGGTGGGGAGCAGCCCAGTGGTGAATGTGGACTGGACCGCGCACGTTACCGCCGGCGTCACCGTGCGCAGTGAGCGCACGCCGCCGTCTCGTGCGAGCGCGCTGAGGTGCGGTGTCGCGTCGCCCAGCAGGTCTGGGGTGAGCCCGACCACGTTGAGGACGACCGTACGCTTCACGCGGTAGCTGGCGCTTTCCTTGCCGGCTGGTTAGTCGATGGCTCCGTGCCAACGCGGGGCGTCTGCCCGCCCCGCAGAACTGAATTCCCTTCCCAGCTCCGTGTCTGATCCACTGACGGGCGCTCGGGCACACCATCCAGGTCCAGCCGCCCGCTCTGAGCGAAGAACGCCACCGGATTGCGCCAGACCACGGTTTCGATGGCGCTGTCGGGGACGCCCGCCGAGCGCATTACGGCGACGGTCTTGGGCACCTTGAGTGGATCGCTTACGCCCCAATCCGCGGCGCTATTGATGAGGATTCGCTCCGTGCCGTACCGCCTCACAAGCTCCGTCATGCGCGGCTCGTCCATCTTGGTGTGCGGGTAGATGCTGTGTCCCGCCCAGCAGCCGGTATCCAGCACGAGTGGGAGCGTTTCTTCTGTGTTGTGGTCGATCAGGACCCGCTCCTCCGGGATGCCCACCTCGCGCACGAGCGCGATACTGCGAACGACGCCGCGCTTCTTGTCCCGGTGCGGACTGTGGACCAGCACCGGCAAATCGAATCGTAGTGCCAGCTCCAGCTGCGCCGCAAAGTATTTATCCTCGTCCGCTGTCATGTCGTCGTAACCGATCTCGCCCACGGCCACCACGCCATCCTTGTTCAGATAGCGTGGAAGGAGATCAATCACCCCTTGTGCGACGCGTGGATTGTTTGCCTCCTTGGGATTGAGCGCGAGCGTGCAGAAATGCCTGATGCCGAACTGACTCGCGCGAAAGCGCTCCCATCCGATGAGCGAGCTGAAGTAGTCCTCGAACGTACCCACGTGCGTCCGTGGCTGGCCCACCCAGAACGCAGGCTCGACGATGGCGATGATTCCGGCATCCGCCATGGCCTGGTAATCATCGGTCGTCCGTGACGTCATGTGCACGTGAGGGTCGAACATCTTCATTGCGTGCTCATGGCGACAGGTATTATCAGGTTGATGTCGGCGGGGACGTTGCGGCCGGCCGCGCGGCGCTCGCTCGCGTAGCTCTCCGCCATCCGCGCCAGCTCGGGCGTGATGCGAGCAGAGAGGTTCACGATACGTTTCAGAGCGACTCCGGTGAATACTGCCTTGAGTACCATCTGATTGAAATTGAGATCGGGAAAGTGGCTGGCCGGATACGTGTTGTCACACGCGATCGCCTCGAAGACCGGCTGCACGTGACTCCGGCACGCCTCGATAGCGATCGAGAGGAAGCGCTCTGGGCGCGGTAGCAGCGGGAGAGTGCGCAGGACGGCCTCGCGCTCGCGCGTGTCGCCCAGCCGGAAGCACTCTTCCAGCAGCATCTCGACTTCTGCTGCAGAAATCCGTTCGGCCGCGAACTGCAGCAGTGCGGTCCGCACAATCTCATCTGAGCGGCTCGCGCGGCGGTGCGGGCTATCTCCGTACACCGCATCTTGCGCGCACAGATGTAACAGCCTCGCATCATCGCTGGTGAGCGGAACGGGCGTCGTGCCGACGTGCCGCGCGGCCGAACCAAACGCGATGAGAAAAACATCGCGATCGAACGCGTGAGTGTCGGCTGCGTCGCGCACAGTCCGCTCTAGCCAGGACAGAGCAGAGTCGGGGAGATGATGCGCGAGAATTTCGAGCACTGGTTGCATGCGTGCGTCCGTTCGTGGGTACTGGCCAGACATGGATCTGATTGGAGCAAGCTGCACGCCTCTCACTCTGCATCGCGGAGAACTGGCCTCTGACAGGTTACTGGCCCCTGAACTGCGGTGCTGTAGTCGCAAAGGAGTGATCCATGACAGAACAAGAAGACCAGCCAAATGTGCTGAGCCCCAAGGCACCGATGCTCGACAGCATGCTTGCCTATCTGTACTCGGTGATCGGGCCGGTAGTGGAAAAGATTCCGATCACCCGCAAGGGACCGCGCCACCACAACCCGGACGATATCCTGCTGCCCGACGGGTTTGTCGCCGAGGTGGTGGCAACGGGATTCAACGCTCCGGTGCACTGCTGCTTCGACGCGCAGGGGTTCTGCTATGTGAGCGAGGCGGGGCACAAGATCGAATCGAAGCCGCGCGTCCTCAAGGTGGACGTGCAAACCGGCGAGTACCAGACCTTCTTCGATCTGCCGGAGCATCGCTGGACCAAGACTGGTGCGTTCACCGGAGGGTGCTGGCACGAGGGGCGGTTCTATTTCATGAACACCGGCGACGCCGACGCCCTGGGCGCCCTCTCCCGCCTGCGCGAGGACGGCAGCATCGAGGATCTGGTGACCGGACTTCCATGGGGCGATCACCAGCCCAACTATCCGACCCCGGGCCCCGACGGAAAGCTCTACTGGGGACAGGGGACCGCGACCAACCTGGCCGTGGTGGGCGCGGACAACTTCGCCTATGAGTGGCTCAAGCACTTTCCCGACCGGCACGATTTTCCCGGAGCGGACATCACGCTGACCGGGCAGAACTTCGAGTACCAGAACGTGCTCGGCGACATCACGGAGACCGTGCGCACTGGGGCGTACGTCCCGTTCGGCACCGAGACCCACCCAGGGCAGGTGATCAAGGGGAGGGTCAAGTGCACCGGTGCGGTGCTCCGCTGCAACCCTGACGGGAGCGACCTGGAGTTGGTCGCCTGGGGTCTACGCAATCCGTATGGGACCGCTTTCCATCCTGACGGGCGACTCTTCTGCACCGAGCACAACATAGATGAGCGAAGCCGCCGGTTCATCATCGGTGACACGGAGGACCTGTACGAGGTGAAGCAGGGCGAGTGGTACGGCTGGCCCGACTTCGCGGCCGGCATTCGCCTGGACGACCCTTACTGGGGAGATGGCGGGCGTGGCCGCGAGCCGGTGTTAGCCAACCACCCCAACCCGAATCCGCCCAAGCCCTTTGCCACGTTCGACGACCATGCGGGGGTGAACGGGCTGGACTTCTGCCGCGACCCTGAGTTCGGCTTCGAGGGTGACGCGTTTGTGGCCCTGTTCGGCGACATCTCACCGTTGACGGCGCGCCCCGCCACGCCGCGCGGGTTCAAGGTGGTGCGCGTGAACATGAAGACGGGGCGCATCTCCGATTTCGCCGTCAACAAGA
>JBBSHV010000186.1:0-5358 GCA_038232435.1 Gemmatimonadales bacterium
AAATCCGGCGGCGCGGAAGCGCGCTGCCAGCAGCTCGGCCAGCTTGGCCGTGCTGCCAATAGAATATTCGGTGTTGGTCTCCACCATCTCCCGCAAGAGGTCGCGCCCGAGTGACTGATGAGGTGTAAGCTGTGCCTGTTGTCCGACGGCACTGGACGGCAACGCGAGACTCGCCACGGATGCGAGGACTGCGCACGCGCAGAGTTGAAGCTTCCTTATCATGGAGGCGAACGATGCAGAACCGATCACTCGTCCGCCAGGGGATCGGCCTTTAAATGCAGTAGATCTAACCCTTAACTGCACTGGTGGCGCGGCGTGCGTAGCGTCGGTCCCACGGTGCCGCAGCGCGATCTAGCCGGTCACTAGCTCGGCGACGCGGCGGACGAGTCCCAACACGTTCGGAATCGCTGATCCTGACGCCGTGTTGTCGAAGATGCACCACACTGCTTTCGCTCGCCGCGCCGCACTGATAATCCGCGAACAAAGCTCGTCGAGGAAGTCACACAGGAGCTCGTCGCAATCAAGGAGCCGTTGCTCGTGAGTAATCGCCTTCGGCATTTTTACGGACTGCCGAACACAAGAACTTTCGTAGGGCGCATAGAAGGTCCGGCCGCGGCCGCTTCTCCGGCGTGATCGATGACGGCGAAGATCTTCGCACCCTTTTCTTGGATCAGCGCCGTAAGGCGTGAAATAGTTTCATCGAAGCCATGGCGGCTTCGACGCGTGACGATTCCATTGTCGTTCATTATCGGAGACCTCGTGCAGCAGGGAACAGGATTGTTGTCACGGGACGCGCGCCACTCGCTACGTCGGCCCTTGCGGAGGAACTGGCGCGTCCCGGACGAACGCTATGTAGTCCGTGATCGCCGGCGTGCCATCGCCCTGTCGCGCCAGCAACGCGATCTGTCCCCTGTGGTAACTACCGTGCAGCGCTACGTGCGTCAGCACGTCGGCGACCCGGTTGCGGAATGCGTGGCCGGCACTGTTCCGGTACTCCACCTCGAGCTCCAGTTCGTCATCACCGCGCATCGCGATCGAGCGCAGTCCTGCAACACTCTCAACCGCGAGTGACGCAGCAGCGTCCAGGGAAAGGTCGGGCCAGATCGCGTGCACCGGTGCACGCGCCTCGAGCCGGGCGAGCCACAGGTGCTCCGCAGCGGCGAGATGAGCGTATAGGCGCGTGGCTTGCGCGCGGGCGGGGCTGTCGTCCGCGAGGGTAAGGATTTCGTCCCGGGCCCGTGCGTCGGCCCACGCGACGTGGTCGAACAAGCTGGCGAGTATTTGCATTTGATGACTCGATCGGAAATGGCGGAGTCGCGCCTCCGCCGTTGCTCATGGGATCACGCCGCTGGCCACGCATCGAGCATTCGGCGTACGGCAATCAGTTGCCCAACGTGATAGGCAGTGTGGTCGGCCGCGAGTAGAATGGTGCGCAGGTAAGTCTGTCCAGCGCCCCATGGGATCTTGTCCATGAGATCGAGCGTCGAATCCGTTGCGATTGTCTTGATCTCCGCCCGGTCGCGCCGCACTGCCGCGATACTCTCGTCCCACGCTCTGGAGTCTGCCGGTGCCGGTTCGGACGGCCAGTAGTCGTCCGGCCATTTCGGCGCCGAGTATCCAGCATCCCGCATGAACGCGAGGAGATCGGACTGCGCGCGCCGGATGTGTTCCAGCAATTCCCACGCGGAGTGGGGAAAGTGTTCTGGCCGGCGTCCGCGAAGCTCGGGCTTGAGACCAGCGACGGCGTCGTCGAAGGTCGCATGAGCTTCGTGCCAGTCGAGTGACGAAGCGACGATCGTGCGCCAAGGGGCGGGTGCAGTTTCATCTGCCATGGTCATCCTCGGTAGACGGCGGCACGCGTCGCCACAATTATGATATAAGATGACCCCGGCCTTGCGGCAAGCGCCGGGGGAGATTGCAGATTCGACGCTTACTTCTGTTTGAGGGCGCATCGTCAGCGACGGCTGGCCGCTATCCGTCGAGGGAAGGCGGCAGTAAAACTCGTGCGCGCGCGCGTTACGCTGCAGTCCCGCCAGCTTCGCCCGCTGAATCGGTGACTTCTTGAACACCGTGCGAAACGCTTCGTCGTCCATCGCGAGAACCTCAGTCGCCAGCGTGCGCACATCTTTCCCAGCGATGAATTCGCGTGGCACAAACGCCGGCTCCGTCGCGTCCCTCGAAAACTTCACGTTCCACGGACAAACGTCCTGGGACGTCTGCCAATATACCGATTTTGAGATCCCGCTCTCGACCGGTGAGCGAACTCGTTCTGCGGCAGCGAGTTGAGCGCCCGTTCGGCGGTGCTTGCCTCAATGCCTCCCTTGTTATATCATCATGTTCACGGTTTATGAACCGTGAACATGATTGCAGTATTCAGCATTCATGAACCATGAACTCTTAGCGGGTAAGCTTATGGATCGTCTTCGCCCGCACGACATTGCCGTCGTACTCCAATTGGTACTTACCCCTCGTGCGCCCTATCAAGCGCTGGCCGAGGCGGTAGGACTCTCGCAGGGCGAGGCCCACAATGCTGTCAAGCGGCTGACGGCGGCACGTCTCGTTCGGAGCGGCGAACGAGACGTGAACACTGCAGCCCTGCTCGAACTCCTAGTCGGGGGCGTGCCGTACGTGTTTCCGGCCGAGCCGGGATCCGAGACCCGCGGGGTTCCGACGGCGCACTCAGCACCCGCGCTAGCTGGAAACATCGGGGAGAGCGCGAATGTTGTCTGGCCAAGCGCGGATGGCCATGTTCGTGGGGCTGCCCTCGAACCCCTCTACGCAGGCGCGCCCACGACAGCGCGGCGCAACCCTCGGCTCTACGAATTGCTCGCCATTGTCGACACCCTGAGGATCGGACGGGCACGTGAGCGACAGCATGCTAGGGCGCTACTCCAGGAACGCTTCCTAGAAGCACATCGGGCGTCGGTGATTGGGTGACCACCGCGCCCATGGGTCCGAACCGCGACCGGCTCGTCCAGACCGCCCGTCGTCTTCAACCGCTACTGGCTGAGGTGGTGTTCGTCGGCGGACAAATGGCCGAGTTACTCGTCACCGATCCCGGCGCGCTCGGCGTGCGGCCAACCGACGATGTTGACGTCATCGTTGGTATCACCACGCGCGGCGCCTATCACGACGAGGTTGGCCAATGTCCCACCGAGGTCCGCGAGTTCATCCGTTCCCAGACTCGTGCGTTCCTGCAGAGCCCGTGGGCGGAGGAGATCGTCGAGAGTGCGGTGCCGGATGCACGGCGATTCCCGGATCTCCGCGTCAGCGTACTCGTGCGATTCCAGTCGCTCGCAAACGGCTAGCCAGGACCACCGGACCTACTTCCTTGGCACCGATGGGCGCCAAGTTGAAACGGGGGAGATACTGCCGGTGGCGTAACGGCGCTTTGTCCGCGCTGCAGCATTGGCGCCGTGCTACCCTCCTCGGGTGCCGCTCAGCATAGCTCTCCTTGCTGACATGCAGCGTCACTGGCTCTAGCGGTCACCAAGGTTTAGCAGCACAACCTTCGCGTTCCGCGCTAGCCCGCTTCGCTTGGCTCGCTTGATCGGTGACTTCTTGAACACCGTGCGAAACGCTTCGTCGTCCATCGCGAGAACCTCAGTCGCCAACGTGCGCGCATCCTTTCCCGCGATGAATTCACGCGCCTCAAACGCCGGCTCCGTCGCATCCCGCGCAAACTTCACGTTCCACGGACACACGTCCTGGGAGAAGTGCCGGTATAACCATTTTTCGATCCGCTTGTGCACTGGACGTCTAACCCTCAGAGGTTCAACAGGTTAGCTGCCTGGCGGCGCTTCGGATTCATGTTCCGGGGTCGCCATGCCCGGTGTAGTCAGGGATGTGCGCTCTTTCGGATATTGCGTATGTGGCGTATATTGCGGATACCCCATTCTGGACCGGATCATGACTGCTACACGACAAATGCCGACCCCCGAAGCCGTGCAGGAGGCTCGGAGCGCGCTGCGGAAGCTCGCACCGCTAGCCGCACCCGCTCGTTCCACACCGGAGGTGCGGATTCTGAGTGAGTCAGGAGCGGAACAGGCCGTGACCGTCCCGCGCCAGGCGTTCGAACTGTTCCTCGAGATCCTGGGACAGATGGCGAACGGCAATGCTGTGACGATTCTGCCAGTGCACGCCGAACTCACGACGCAACAGGCGGCCGATCTCCTGAACGTGTCGCGGCCCCACCTCGTCCACCTCCTTGAGGAGCGCGCGATTCCGTTCCGTCGCGTCGGTGCGCACCGGCGCGTGCGCGCGGTGGATGTCCTCGCGTACAAGCGCAGGGACGAAGCACGCCGGCGCGAAGTGCTCGACGAGCTCGCTGCGGAGGCGCAAGAGCACGCACTCGGCTACTGAGGGCGATTGAGCGCCATGGCGTTCGTCGTCATCTACGATGCGTGTGTGCTTTATCCCGCGCCGGTGCGAGATCTGTTACTGCGTATCGCTACCACCGGGATCGTCCGCGCACGCTGGTCTGAGCGGATTCTCGACGAATGCTTCCGGAACATCGTGGTGCAGCGTCCCGATTTGGCGCCGCAAGCGCTCGAGCGAACACGCCGCCTCATGCGCGAAGCGGTGCCCGATTGCATGGTGACCGGGTTCGAACACTTGGAGGACGGACTGGATCTCCCAGATCCGGATGACCGACACGTGCTCGCGGCGGCAATCCGCGCGAACGCACAGACCATCGTGACGTTCAACCTGCGCGACTTCCCGACCACGTGTTGGAGCGCTACGACATCGAGTCCAAGCATCCGGACGAGTTCGTGCTGGACTCGCTGGATCTCGCACCTGGAGCAGTCGTGCAGTGTGTCACCGATCAGGTGAGCGCGTTACGCAATCCGCCGATGACGATGGCTGAGGTGCTCGACACCCTTGGGCGCCTTGGTCTGGTGCAGTCCGTCGCGCGGCTTCGCGAACTGCTTGCCGTACTCTGACGCGAAGGTCTTCGCGCGCCACCCCGGCTGATTTCCACGTGGCCTGATTTTGCAGTGCACGCGTGAGCACTATTCCGCATATTATCACCACACTCGAACGGAGAATACGAAGTGAGGAAAGCCTCATCGCATTCGCATGCTGGTGCGTGCTCGTTCCTCGTTGCGGCAACGGTGGTGAGTGCATTCTGTCTTCCGACGGGGCGGCTGGATGCGCAGACACGCGAGCGAGCCAGCGGCGCGCGCGTCGGCGCGGACAGCACGAGCGCGGACTCGTCGGCGTCGCGGTCGTCCAGAGCGCGCGGACGGCAGAACGTCTGGCTCTCGGGCGGGGTTGGCAGCGGTGGCGAGGGCGGCTCTGGAATCGCCGCAATTGGCAACGTATGGTACGCATACGGGCCCGTTGCTATCGGCGCGC
>JBBSHV010000187.1:0-5316 GCA_038232435.1 Gemmatimonadales bacterium
ACACGTGTTTTTGCAACGGTATGACCTGGGTCTGGGTCGAACCAAAGTTCCTTCGCATCTTCTGTCCCGCGAGGCGGGTGATCATGGCTGACCGAATCTGCTCGACAGTATGTCGATAGTCGTCGTCGTGGTCGTCGCCTTCTTGGTGGCCTACGTCACGAGCTCTGCGGCCGTGCCGCCGATCACGCGCCTGGCGGTCACCCGGAAGCTGCTTGACTTCCCTGACGGTCACAGGCACGGCCACGCGCGTCCGGTCCCACGCCTGGGCGGAGTCGCGGTGTTCGCCGGACTTGTCGTCGCCGTCGCTGGGGCTCCGCTCGTGTCGCTCATCCTGCCCGGCTCCGCTCCGACGCTGACGCCGCTGGCTGGTGCCTTCGTCCTCGCCAGTCTGATCCTGTTCGCCATTGGCCTGGCCGATGACCTCAGAGGGGTACCTCCGCTTCTCAAGCTCTTGGGACAGACGGCGGCCGCTCTGGTGCTGTATCACGCCGGCTTCAAGATCGACGTACTCGGCTTTCCCCCGAGCTACGAGATGTCGCTGGGTTGGCTGTCGCTGCCGGTAACGGTGCTCTGGCTGGTCGGCGTCTCCAACGCCTTCAATCTGATCGACGGGCTGGATGGGCTTGCGGGTGGCGTGGCCGTGATAGCGCTGCTCGCGATAACGGCGGCGTCGGTGATACTCGGGAACCTGGGCGTCCTGCTCTACTCGGTGGCGCTCATCGGTGCGCTGCTCGGCTTCCTGCGCTACAACTTTCCTCCCGCACGCATCTTCCTGGGCGACTCTGGCAGCCTGGTCGTGGGATTTCTGCTAGCGGTACTGTCCGTGAAGGGCGCCACGCGGCACGGAGGGTCGCTGTATGCGCTGATGCCGATTTTCGCGCTGTCGTATCTGCTGCTCGACACCGGTCTCGCGATGATGCGCCGCTGGCTGCGGGGCGACCCTCTATCGCGTGCTGACGGCCGTCACATTCATCACCAGCTCCTGAACATCGGGCTCAACCCGCGCCGTGCCGCGCTGGTGGTCTACGCCCAGGCAATCGCGGCCGCCGCGCTTGGTTTGTGCGCCACGTTTGTGCCACCCGCTCTCCTCGTGGCGGTTGGCATGGTAGGCGTCGTGCTGCTGATGTTCATGATGGTATACGGAGTGCGCCGGCTCGAGTACCACGAGTTTGTCGAGGCACAGGCGTCGGTGGCGTCGGTGGTCCGCAAGGCGCGCTCGGTGATCCAGGACAAGATCAACGCGCGGGACATGGTGAAAGTGATCAGATCCGCGGCAACTATCGAGGAGGTGGAGGCGATCGTCGAGGATAGTGCGATGACCTTCCGCTTCGCGCACATGCAGTTGTGTCATGGATCGGCGGAGAAACGTCTTCCCGAGCACATTGTAGCTCGGCTGAAAGCGTCGAGCGTGTGGCAATTGCAGTATCCGATCGCGCAGCGCGGTTTCGCGCCTGATGCGCTCTTTCTCAACATCTGCTGCGGGACAGATGCTTCGCGACGGCCGGCCGGTGCCGAGCGTGTGGCGCAGATCCTGGCTCCGGCGATCGCGGCATGGGCGATGACCAGGAGGATGGATTTCCCCGTCGAAGTGCGCCGCGAGATAGAGCTGGGTCACGACGTCGAGGTGGGTCACGATGTCGAGATGCCGCTCATTCCTCCTGGTTTCTTCAGAGAAGAGATGCCGCTGTATCAGGGGACATACGATAGGGAGCAGACGTTACGACCGTAGTTGTGCAGCGATGTTCCGGTCGCTTGATCACTGCCGTCTGCCGGTCGATCACTTCACGTCGCGGGGCCAACCCGCGCGCCGGCATCCCGCTCCATCACATCGCAAAAACGGCCACACAGCGCGGCCTTGCTCAGGGTCTGAGTCATGAGGGCTCGGGCGCGCAGGCCTTTCTGCATCAACTCCTCGCTGCTCGTCTCGGCGATGGCACGAAGCACCTGTTCCGCTCGATCGACGTCGCCGTTGGGGATGTGCCAGCCCCAGTCGTGTTCCTGTAGCAGGTCCGACACGTGACACTGTTCCGGCCCCATGAGGAGAACAGGCCTGGCGACGGCCATTGCGCCGTACACCTTGCACGGGTGCACGATACCGACAACCGCGTCGCCGACGGTGACAAGATGCACGTCGGCCGCTGAGAGGGAGTACTTGATCTGGTCCAGCGGCTGGTACGGCAGGGAGATGATGTTGGGAGAGCTTACAGCATCGACTTCCTTTTTTCCCGCTCCGCCTCCAACGAACATGAACGCCAGACGCGGATCGTCTCGCAGGCGCTGCGCAGCGGCCAGTATCGCACCAACGGGATTGGACGCGGTGTGATTTCCACTGTACATCACCACGCGCTTTCCGGTGAGCTTGTGCTCGATCCGGAATGGATTCGTTTCCGAAGCGACTGGCTCGAGATGGTCCTCGTGCGGCCACGGCGGAAGAATCGTCATCTTCTTGCGTACGTCCAACTTCGCGTTCACCCGGTCCGCCATGAAACGATCCAGCACGACCACGTTGCTCGCGCGAGATAGAACGAGCCGGTTGAGCAGGTTGAAGGCCCGCGCGGGTAGGGAATCTTGCCGGATCATCCCGAGCGCGACCATCTGGTCCGGGTTGACGTCCATCTGCCAGAAGGTGAGACGGAGCCGGCGCAGCCTGGAGATCACCACGCCGGCGATGGGCGCCATCGGCGGACAGGTGCTCACAAGGATGTAATCCAGGCGGCGCACAAACAGGCCTCGAATCGTCGCCTGGAGGACGAACATCATTCCAGCGGCGAAGCGGATCGCGATCCGCTTCTTGCCGAAGGATGAGAAAGCGAGGCGGCGTACCTCGACGCCGTTGATGATTTCTCGGCGCGGGTATCTGACGGAGCTGTCCTCCCATCCTCTGCTCGCGGTATACACGATCACCCGCCAACCACGGCCGGCCATCTCCGCGGCGACGTCGGCGATGTGCTGGCCCACGCTCGTGGGATCGGGAACGTACGCCTGAGAAACGATGAGCAGTGTTGGCTTCGGACCGGAGGTCCCCGTGTTCGAGCCGGCCCTGCTATTACCCATAATGCGAAGTATGCACTCGACGCACAAGCTCTAATAGAGGACAAGAAAGAGCCCGTGCAACGTTTGCACGGGCTTGTTGCCTACGGAGCTTGGAGCGCGGCCCGTACAGCGGTGTAGTTGTCGTAATACCAGTCATGAAGCTCTTGGACAACCTGCGCTAGTGTGGGTCTTTCCGCTTCGCTTAGCTCCGTCGTTGTGCCCTCTTTATCACCGGAGAGTACGTCGTAGCGATGCACGTGATGAAACTTGTTGTGATTCGGATGCGGCGAATTGTATCGAAGGATGGTGCCGCCGCCGCGCAGAACTGCGTTGTACGTATATGCGAACGTCTGAGCGAGCGGCTCATTGCCGGTCAAATGCAGCTGTTTCGAGACTTCAAGACGAATTTCGCTCGCGCAATAAATAACTCCGGTCATTACTAAGAAATCATCCCCGAACGGTGCTAGTTCAAGATCAGCTTCTAAAAGAAATCCGCGACCTTCTAGGTCGCGGATCGCCTTCTCGTGAATTTCGAGGTACTTATCCAGCCGAAGTGGAGCGTGTTTCCCCATAAGTCTGATTATTTCGCACGCTGAGCCAGAATAGCCAGTCAGCTATTTCGGCTGTTTCCCGAATTTCATGGCTTGAAAGACGCAGCAAGAGGCTGTCAGAGGTCATTTCGTACTGCTTTTCGTATCCGCGAATACGCGCGTCAAGCACGGCAGCCTGCCCATTTCGAGGCGCACGTGCCGCGTCCACAATCTCCCCAAGAACCCGGTCCCGCTCCACAGAAGTCATCTGTGATAGGTCTTTCGTCTTGATTGCGTAGGCCATTTGCGCTCCTTAGAAGGCCCCTGGGACCTGTTGTACAAAAAATGTACCCAATTCCACTGACAATTGCGAGCGAAACTGCTAAATCGCGCTATTTGTCAAGTGCCAGCGTATACTTCGTAACTGGTTGATACACAACAAGTTACGCACTGGTTCCCATGGTCACGCTCTTACTCGGACTTCGCCCGGTTATACCGCTGAACCAGCGATCGAGTAGGAACGCTTGGATGGAGTGCCGTACTTCTCTACGTAGCTATCGTAGACGCCGCGGTAGGTCTTTTCCATGCCGTCGTGCAGCCGAGTGGAGGGCTCCCAGCCGAGGAGCTGTTTGATTCTGGTGTTATCCGAGTTGCGGCCGTTGACGCCCTTGGGCGCTCCCAGGTCGTGGCTGCGCTCCAGCGTGACGCCGGCGATCTGCTCGACAATGTCCACCAGTCCGTTGATGCTAACCAGCTCACTGGATCCCAGATTGATGGGCTCGGTGATGTCGCTCTGGAGGATCGCCTGGGTGCCGTAGACGCAATCATCGATGTACGTGAACGAGCGGGTTTGCGTCCCGGCGCCCCAGATCTCGATCGTGTGCGTACCGCTGAACACTGCCTCGATCACCTTGCGGCAGACCGCGGCGGGAGCCTTCTCACGGCCGCCCTCCCACGTACCATGCGGTCCATACACGTTATGGTAACGGGCCACGCGCGTCTCCAATCCGAAGTCCTCACGGAAGTGGCGGCACATGCGCTCATCGAAAAGCTTCTCCCAGCCGTAGCCGTCTTCGGGCATGGCGGGATACGCGTCTTCCTCCTTCAGCGGAATCACGTTCGCGTCAGTCTGCTTGTCGGCGTTGTACACGCAGGCCGATGACGAGTAGAAGAACCTACCCACTCCGGCGGCACGAGCGGCCTGGAGCATGTGCGTGTTGGTCAGCACGGACAGCATGCACAGGGCCTTGTTCTGCTCGATGAAGCCCATTCCGCCCATGTCCGCCGCGAGCTGGTACACGACATCAGCGTCGGCGCAGGCAAAATTACAGGTCTCCTTGAGCTGTAGATCGCCCACCAGATTCTCGACGTCGCCGAAGCGCTGGTGCCACTGGTCCAGCGGCTTGATGTCGATCGCGCGGACTCGACCTCCCTTGGCACGAAGGTCCGCCACCAGGTGTCCACCGATGAACCCACCCGCACCCGCAACGACGACCACACCGGACCGCATAGTAGATCCTGTAAGCTGAGTGTTTTCGTGCACATGGCCACAGTCCGTGGCTACAGTCCTTGGCGCGGGGGGTAGAAGAAGATATGTCCGCAGACACTAACGCACCAGACCAACATTGGACGTCTGTTCTTGTGGCGTCGAGCCCTGTGGGGTATATTCGGCGGTCGCGTAAAACAATTCTGTGGCATGCGATTGGGAAGCACCGCCGGATTGTGCACCTGACTTCATGGTCGCCGATCGCGC
>JBBSHV010000188.1:0-5292 GCA_038232435.1 Gemmatimonadales bacterium
CGGACTTCTTCCACGCGCGACGGTGACCACGAAGGACGTGGGCATTATTCTGCGCGTGACGCCGCACATCACCAACAATCGGCAGATCCTGATGGACGTGCACGCGGAGAACTCTGATGCGCAGCTCGCGGGGTCCGACATTGGCTACGTATTCAACACGCAGATGGCCGATAACCGGCTCCTTGTCGAGGACGGTGAGACGGCAGTCATTGGCGGTCTTACAGTTACGAGCGTCACGCAGACCAAGAGCGGCATCCCGATTCTCGTAGATCTGCCGCTCGTGGGCAAGCTGTTTGGCGTGACTGGCCGGTCCGAAGAGAAGCGCGACCTGCTAATCCTTATCACGCCACACGTCATCGACGCTGGCGAGCGCGTAGGCGCGAGGGGCCAGTAAGGTGACCGACAATCACTTGAACATCACGCACCTGAACAACAGGCACCTGAACAACAGGCACACGAGAGTCGTGCTGGCTGCGGGCGCGGCGCTGGTCATGGCAGCGCTGGCGTGCAGCGACTCAACGGGCACCAACGACCTCGCTGACAGCGGAGCCCCTTCGATCAAGCTCGCAGCCAACGGCGCCACCGCGATCGACTCGCTTCTGGCCTTCTCTGTCGACGTCAAGGACAACCTCGGGATCAAGCGCGTTCATATCGATGCTACAGGTGGCGTCAAGGCGTCATTCGATTCGGTGTTCACGAGTGCCGTGACCAGGACGTCGCTCGCGCTGTCGCTGGCGGTGCCGCACGGCGTTCCCGGAGGAACGGCCGTGATGATCGTTGGTACCGTGTTCGATGGCGCTGGGAATAAGTCAGCTCCGACACACTCAGGCTTGCGACGGGCAACTTTGCACCGGACACTGTTCGGATAACCAGTCCGGAGTCCGGCTCACCGGCCGTCCTGTCCAAGGGCGTCGTGATGTCGAGCAGTGGATCAAGCAAGCTCAAGGTTCAGTGTTTGGGCTACCAGACTTCCGGCGCGTTCGTCGCGTCCGATTCGACGCCGTTACCTGCGCCGTTCAGGGAGCTTGCGACGGTTCTGGACACCATCCAGATCCCGGCGAATGCGCCGCCTGGAACCGTCACCGTCACGCCGTTTATTCGCGACTCGGCCGGCAACCGCAGTTTGGGCCCGCCAATCAGTCTTGCCGTGTTGGCCGCCTCGGGCGCGAAGCTGGCGCCCACGGTGAACTTCGGTTCTGACAAGCGAGTCGAGGTGGACGATACGCTGTTCATCAGCGCGCTCGATCCGGCCGGATCCGGAATAACACACCTCGGATATGAGGTGCGAACGGCGCCCGGCGGTACAATCGTCGCGACCAAGGACTCCACGTTTAACGGCAACACCACGACTCAGCCCGCTACCTTTGCGCTGCACATCCCGGCCAATGTAGCGCCGCCTTTCCCGGCCGTGGTGTATGTGAAGACATACGCCGTTACGGTGAACGGGGCGAAGGGCTACGCAAAACTGGGCAGCGGCGTCGACCGCGAGGATACACTGACCGTCGTGTCAGGCGCCACGCGCGGGCTGCCATCGGGGAGCCTTATCGCGGACGCATTCTACCATCCCAAGCGCGACAGGATCTATCTCACCAACATCCGGCGGGATGAGATAGAAGTGTTCAGTCTCCAGGATCTCACCTTCCACACGCCCATCTCGGTCGGGTCTCGTCCGTGGGGAATCACAGTGTGGCCGCACGATCGCAATGGCACGCTGACTTCTCTTACGGCGACACGCTGCTCGTGGCGCACTCCGGTGGTACGTCGATCGGATACGTTGACATCAGCGATGCCGCGACCACTGGCCTCGGTGGGATCGCGGGGTCGCCTGAAGCACGCGAGGTTTACAACTATCCGTTGCCGAACATCGTTGCGTACACGGTGACGACTGTTAGCTCTTCCACGGTGGTAGGTGGCACGCTGACGCAGCGCACTCGCTATGACTTCAGCGACCGTCCCCAGTACGTGGCTGCGACGTGCAAGCCATCGCCATTCGATCCGAACGCTTGTGGCGACGTGATGGTGATTTATTCTACAACGCCCACGCCAGGCCAGTCTGTGCCTTTCCCGAATCAGGGGACGGTCCGCTGGGAGAACCTGTCGCGCAAGACGTCGCACTTCTTCTTTGAGCCCGCGATGGGGCAGGGCACGGCTCGGTCGGACACGCTGGAAATCGATCGCTTTGCGGCTCGCTCCGACACGCAGACCGGACGTAGCTGCGTCGGGAGTGACTCGGTGCTTGTTCCCCCGAAGCAGTACATCCCTGTCCCGCACGTGCCCAAGGACGCGAGTGACAGAAAGGTGCTCGACTCCATCTCGTCCTCGGTTGTCGTGCAGATCGACCGGCTTGCGGTTCCGCGATACCACATACGTGCGCAACTCCGGCAATTTCCGCCGCGCCATCATGGGCGAGGGCGGCCCGGTGTACAACAGCCGAGCGATAGGCTACGACGTCGTGCCTGGTCTCATCGCGTCCGGAAACTTTTCGGATGGGACCACGCGCACTCTCCCGACGCCCATGGTTGACGCCGGTGTGAGCCGGGCGTAGGACGTTACGGATTTCATCGCGAACAGCAGTGCGCGTGTCGCCGGCGTTGGAATCAATTTCGACGGCAGCCTCAGCGCTGTGCGCGCGGACTCAATTTACCTGCTGGACACCACTCTGCGGTTGCAAGGGACGCTTCAGACGATGACGTCACGCAGTGCTGGCTTCGACTTCCATCCAGCGAATAAGAGCTTTCCGTCCGGCGGTGGCGCGAGCCCGTCGTGCTACGTATTCGCGGCATCGACCGAGCCGCTCATTGAAGTCTATGACAGTCATTACTACAGGCGCGTAAGCACCATACCGGCGAAGGCGCCAATCATCGGTCCAATCAAGTCATCAGTGCGGCGGTCGACGGGTGACGTGATCCTCGTGGGTGCGACGTCGCAGGGCGTAGTCGTGGTGACTGTGAGCTCGAGCGATACGCGGGTCTTCCCAAACGCTAGCTGTCCTCAGTAACGAGCGGTAGTCGCTGGTCAAGAAGTGGGGCTCGGTTCGCACCGAGCCCCACTTTTTCGTTTGAATTTGCGCTGGCTTGCGGAAAAGGGTTCGCCGCGGCACTGGCGCGCAGGTTTATTATTGTCCCACCATGCTCCACTTCACCACTGCCGGAGAATCGCACGGCTCGTCGCTCGTCGCCATCCTGGAAGGGATGCCGGCTGGCGTACCGCTTCTCGCTGCCGACATCGACGCGCAGCTTACGCGCAGGCAGCAGGGATATGGGCGCGGGCGCCGGATGCAAATCGAGTCGGACAGGGCGGAGATTCTGAGTGGAGTGCGCGCGGGCGAGACAATCGGCTCACCGATCGCGATGCTGGTTCGCAATCAGGACTGGCGCAATTGGGAAGAGATCATGAGCGCGGCACCCATCGCTGCCGATCCGTCGCCCAGAAAGCGCGCGGTGACGCGCCCGCGACCGGGGCACGCCGATCTCGCCGGGATGCTCAAGTACGATCGCGAGGATGCACGCGATATCCTGGAGCGCGCGTCCGCAAGGGAGACAACAGCACGGGTGGCAGCGGGTGCGGTGTGTCGAGTGCTGCTTGGCCGATTTGGAGTTACCATCGGGAGCCATGTGACCGAGCTCGGAGGTATCGACACGGTTCGGCAGCACGAGCTGCCGTCGGATCTCAATCGTGCGGCGGACGCGAGTCCCGTGCGGACGTTGGACCGGGATGCAGAGCAGCGGATGATTGAAGCCATAGATCAGGCCAAGCGGGATGGTGATACGCTTGGCGGTGTTTGCGAGATCGTCGTTTCCGGAGTGCCGGTTGGGTTGGGCTCGCACGTGAGCTGGGATCGCAAGCTGGACGGCAGACTGGCCGCGGCATTCATGTCCATTCACGCGGTCAAGGGTGTGGAAATCGGCGCTGGCTTTGGCGCCGCTCGGCTGCCCGGTTCACGAGTTCACGACGAGATCGATGCCGACGACTCCGCCATCGCCGCGGGTCGCGTGCGCAGGCGCTCGAACAACGCCGGTGGGCTCGAGGGTGGGATCACCACGGGAGAGCTACTGGTGGCCAGAGTCGCGATGAAGCCGATCAGCACGTTGATGCGCCCACTCGACTCCATCGAGGTGCCGACGCGCGAGGGCGCTGCGTCGACCGTCGAGCGAAGTGACGTAACGGCGGTACCGGCAATGGGCGTCATCGCCGAGTCGATGGCGGCCTTTGTGCTTGCATCGGCGATGGTGGAGAAGTTCGGCGGCGACTCGCTGCCCGAGATGCGGCGAAACTACGACGGATATCTGGAGTACCTACGCAGCCGCGACCGGTAGGCGTGACCCATAGTGGCGCTGGTGCAGCGCGCGGGATGAAGCACGTGGTGCTCGTTGGGTTGCCCGGTGTAGGGAAGAGCAGTATCGGTCGGGTACTGGGGGAGCGGCTGGATCGGCGGTTCATCGATCTGGACGTAGCAATAGAACGAATGTTCCGAACTTCTATTGCTCAAATCTTCGCTGTCGGCGGTGAGCCGGCCTTCAGGGTGGCCGAGTGTGGCACGACGCGAGGCCTTGTGGATACGGCGCCGTGTGTGATTGCCCCTGGCGGCGGCTGGATAACAAATGCTGAGGCAGTGGCACATTTGCGGTACGTGAGCCGTATCATATACCTTAGAGTGGCACCGGACGAGGCAGTCAGGAGGATGGGACGCGGGATCATGCGACGTCCGCTACTTGCCCGCGGCGATCCCGGCGCGACGATGGCTGCCCTTTATGAAGCCCGCAGATTCCAATATGAGAGCTGTGCGGACATGACCGTGGAGACCACCGGGGTGCGGCGCTCTGATGTCATAGCCCGGGTTCTCGAGCTAGTACTGGCAGCCGAGCGTGATTTTGAGCGTGACTTTGAGAGAGAGAATGACTGAAGGAACTGAAGGATATAATGCCTCGCGTCCGATCCGGGTGCTTGGGCCACATGAGCGGACCAGATTCACGCCTGAGGCGTGGGGGTACCTTGTGGGGCTGAGCCGAGCCGGACTGCTCGAGGCGGTAGAGCTAGAGCAGGTCATCGACCGGGTCCTCACCCATTTCGAGGGGCGCATCGCGCTCGCGGATCTCAGGCTTGTTCTGGGCGATGGCTCTTCTGACGGCGGGGACCCTGCGTCCTCCATCATAACGCATTGAATCCGGGGTTAACCCGGTCACCGATACAAGGCACAATGGCAACGAGAAAAGCAGTTACAACACCGGCTTCTAAATCGGCCAGTAAATCGGCCGCAAAGGCAGGTACAGAGGGAGCGGCGAAGTCGCCGGA
>JBBSHV010000189.1:0-5291 GCA_038232435.1 Gemmatimonadales bacterium
ACACGCTCTGGACGTTTACAATGTTGGGGTGGTTGCCGAGAGCAAGCCAAAGCTCTACTTCGCGGCGGAACTGCTCCAGGACAACCGCATCACCGACATGTTCCGGATGAATTTCCTTCATCGCGTACTGTCCAGCCAGATGGGGGTGCTCGACCAGTGAGACTACTCCGTAGCCTCCCGCGCCTAGTGGCCGCAGCTTTCTTGGCGGTATGTAGTATGGCTTTAACACTATCGAGTTGAGAAAGAGTCGACGCCGAGGCACGCTGACATTTTCGGCGATTTATAGCAGGCGGCGGGCTACCCCCATCTGACGAGCGGGCCGCTCGCTTCGTCAGTGTGAACGGCACGGATCGGAGAGATCAGGATGCCCAACTCGGCGGTTCTGAGGTGATGCGGGTTTTCAACCAGCCACTCTGAAGTTCGTGGCGTGGTGGGGCCTAAGACCGGCGCCCTCGGATGGACCGCCCGGAGAACGCCGATGCTATGATCACGTATCGGAGCACGATCAAGGATCCCACTCCCCACGCTTGGAGGAAGGTAAAGGTTCGGTCATCCGGGCGTACGTTTACGTTGAGACGGTACCAGAGAACCACTCCTAGCCCAACTCCGTACGATGCTGCCGTGACTGCAAGGCTCACGAGCGATGCTGCCAACCGTACGAGTGGCCCCCGTGGCACTGTCGGCACTACTTCTCGCTGGTTTGGTTGTGCGCGTTGCGCTACGTGTTGCCACGCTCGCCCGTACCGCCGGCCGGTCATATCCGTCATGGCTTACCCCAATTGCGTTCGAGTGTTGGACCAGCGCGCTTCGCCGTCGCTCCATTCATGAGCGCGTCCCACAGAGCGTGTCTTCGTTCTGATCTCACAGCGGACGAGCAAGAGATCGCCGGCGGTAGAAGTGCACCAAGCCGTCCACGGCTCATGGAGCTGCTGTATCCTCCAGTATCGGCACAGGTCTCGTGGCCATCACGCGTGCGCCAAAGGCCGCTGCTCCAGTCCCAACATCACTTCTCACGACTGCCCACCCATCGCTCGCTCGCCGACCACACGCAGGACTTTGATGGTTCGCGTCATCCGCTCCAAGCACTCGCTGCGCAGGACGAACACGGGATCTGGTCTAGGTGGCCGAAACCGGAGCCGGCCAGGCGGACATCGACCAGCTGGCCGATATCCTGCAAAGCGCCGAAACTCAGCAAGAGAACCCATGTCACAAATCCGTCTCGTCGGATACGGGTACACGCGCATCATTCCCGGCAACGCCATTTGCAACCTCGCCTATGCTGACCCACAACCTGACTACAGTTGCCGTACCAAGTTGCCGCCGTGGCGCGCGCATAATCTGCGTAAGCATCTTGATCCTGCTGCTCCCTTGGGCTGAGGTCAGTGCGCAGCTCCGCCCAGAGGTGATTGCCCGTACCGGAATACCAACGGTCGCACGCGTCGTCACTTACAACGCGGAGGGAGAGCCACTCCACAGGGGTCCGGTTTCCTCGTGGATGTTACGGCGGGTCACCCGGAAATTGAGTCCAGGGGGCGTAACGTTTTGACATCGCGGGCGGTCGGGCCCAAACTCCAGGGATTGGACAGCAAGGAGACCGACCGATGCGGACCAGCAAATTCACAAACGAGCAGATCGTCCAGGCGCTCCGGCAGGCTGAGAGCGGCACGCCGGTAGTCGACATCTGCCGCAAGCTTGGCGTGAGTGAGCAGACGTTCTATCGCTGGAAGAGAAAGTTTACGGGATTAGATGTTAGCAATGTCCATGAGCTTAAGCAGCTGCGCGATGAGAATCGGAAGTTAAAAAAGCCTGGTCGCAGAGCTGAGCCTCGACAAGACGATCCTGCGCGAGGCGCTCCGACAAAAATGGTGAGCCCGGCGCAACGGCGTGAGCTGGTCGGATGGGCAAAAGACTGTTTTCAGCTCACAGAGCGTCGGGCGTGTAGGGCACTGGCGGTGCACCGCGCGGTGCATCGTGCGATGATCCGCTACCAGAGCACCAGGCCACCCCAGGAGCCCTTAAGGGCGCGATTGCATGAGCTGGCGAGGGATCGCATCAGCTTCGCCTACTTGCGACTGCACGTTATGCTCAGGCGTGAGGGCTGGATCGTGAGTCACAAGCGGGTGTACCGGCTGTACCGCCAGGAAGGACTCTCGCTTACACGCAAGCGACCGCGGCCTCGAGCAGATGGATGGACCTTGTGTCGAAGGATCTACCGCGGCAGCGCGAACGCAATCACGTAGTCTCCCTTGCCGAACTGGTCGCCTCCGCCGACGCATATCGCTACGTACTGCGTCCCGCCGGGCATGAGCTGATATGTCATTGGTGTTGCGCGAGCGCCGGCCGGGAGCTCGGCGCGCCAGAGGACCCGACCAGTCTTGATGTCGAACGCGTGAATCGCATGCTCGGCAGTCGCGGCGACGAACACGAGGCCGGTAGCAGTCACTATTGCACCGCCGAGATTGGGCGAGCCAAGTGCAGGGTGCGCCTGCGCCGCATTCGATTTCGTATTACCTGTCTTACTCATGTTCGTAAGATCGCCGAGCGGCACGTCCCACAGCTTGTGGCCGGTCCGCAGGTCGATCGCGACCAGTGAACCAAACGGTGGCGGCGTGCACGGGAGCCGGCTTGGACCAAATAGTAGGCGTCGGCGCATCACGAACGGCGTGCCGTGCATCCGCGTGTACTGATCGCCGAGTCGCGATTCATTGTGTGACACGTCTGCCGTGTCCAGATCGCCAAGTGGAATCAGCTGCACCAGCGCCGCGAGCGTGTTCACCGGGACCACCGCAATCTGCCGCGTGGGATCGAAAGCCACGCCGCCCCACTGTGCACCACCGATGTTGGATGGCATCACGAGCGTCCCACGGAGGCTCGGCGGCGTGAATGGTCCCTCGTTCCGGAGCGGCCGGATCTGCGCAAGACACGCGTCGCGATCTGCCGCCGTCGGCCCCCATACGGCGTTGAGTGACAGTGACTGCGGGCTCAGTGGAGGAATCACCGTGTTGAACGGCTGCGTCAGCGACGCATGCTCGCCCGCAACGTCGCTTCGCGGCACGGCGCGTTCTTCCACGGGGAATACCGGCGTACCAGTGTCACGATCCAGCACAAAGAGCTGACCCGTTTTCGTCACCTGGAGAACTACGGAGACATCGCGTCCATCGTGGGTTACCGTCGCGAGAGTCGGCTGCGCCGGTACGTCGTAATCCCACAGGTCGTGGTGCACTGCCTGGAAGTGCCACACAACCTTTCCCGTTGACGCGCGCAGTGCAACGACCGAGTTGGCGTAGAGATTGGTGCCACCACGCTCACCGCCGAAGTAGTCAGGGCTTGCGCTTCCCGTGGGGACAAAGACCAGATCGCGTGCTGGGTCGGCCGATATCACGGACCAGGCGTTCGCCGCACCAGTGGAGTGCGCCATCGGTCCCGTCCACGTCTTCCACGCGGGATCGGTGGAGTCTCGCGGCACAGGATCCCAGCTCCAGCGGAGCGCGCCCGTGCGTGCGTCGAATGCGCGCACCTCGCCACTCGCGGCGTTGCTGCGAGCGTTGTCCGCCACAGACGATCCTGTGACGATCAGTCCGTTGATAACGGCAGGCGGCGACGTGAGATGGTACTCCTCCAACTCAAAGGGAGCGTTGTGCAGCCCGCGCCGCAGCGTCACGACGCCATTGTCGCCGAAGCCGCGACACAGCTTTCCATCGCGCGCATCGAGTGCCATTATGCGGGCGTCGATCGTGCCGACGTAGATCCGGCGCCGGCACGTCGCACCCGTTGCCGCGTCAGGATCGACCCAGGTGGACACGCCGCGATTGGCGTAATCGCCCCAGATCACGCCGACATCCAGGTGAGGATCGAACGTCCATCGCTCGTGTCCCGTCGTTGGATCGAGTGCCAGCACCCGCCCGAATGGGGTCGAGAGATACATTGTGCCGTCCACTACGAGCGGCGTAGCCTCGAACTGCGGATCGCGGCGCGTCACGTAGCGCGCGCTCATCTCGCCAGTGCGGTATGTCCAGGCGACGACGAGCTTCCCTACATTCTGCGGTGTGATTTGAGCGACTGGGGAGTAACGCGTTCCAGCGGCATCGTGACCATAGGCGCTCCATTCGTCTGATGGGCTTTGGGCGACGGCGGGAACAGCGGCGAACGCGATGACGAGTGCAACGAGTAAGAAGATCCACCAGCGTGGGCGTGGCTGGTCGTCGCGGTCAACAGTAACGGGACACATGCAGCGCACGTTACGGCGCGGCGATCGGTTACGCAATGTTGGTCTCAGCCATGCCGCGGGTGCAGCTTCATCAACGCTTCCAGTAGCGATATCCACCATGAGCGTGACGACGCCTGGTTGCGGCACCAGACACTACTCTCTTCTTTTTGTGCTTGCGCGATCCACCAATCCAACACTACCTTGTTGCCCAATGCTCTTCTCCGCGCCCATCACCCGATTTGTTAGCGATCTCTTTACCAGCTACTGGGGATATCCTCAGGGGCGGGTGTCGGCGCGCGCGGGTACTCTGCGAGGGTAAGCAGCAGAGTCAGCATCACAAGAGCAGCGCAGCCGATCACACGCCCCGGTATTTCCTCCCGGGGCGTTTTGTTTTCCTGTTGGCATTCACCGAGAGATCTCTCATGTCCTACTCCGCTCCCGAATACGTCCTCGCCGCGCTGGGCGCATCGACTGATAACCGACCCGTGACAAGACCCGTGTCCATCACACCGTCGCTCTCGATTGGAGGGCGCGACGTGATCGTTGCGGCGGGTCCGTGCGCCGTGGAAGGCCACGGAATGCTGCTGTCGAGCGCGCGTGCGGTTCGCGCCGCTGGCGCGACTCTGCTGCGCGGCGGCGCGTTCAAGCCTCGCACTTCGCCATACGCATTTCAGGGACTCGGGGAGGAGGGTCTCCGACTTCTCTCCGAAGTGCGCGATGCTACGGATATGCCCATCGTGACGGAGGTGATGGACACCAGACAGGTGCAGCTGGTGGCGGATGTCGCTGACGTGTTGCAGGTTGGTGCGCGCAACATGCAGAACTTTCCGCTACTAGCCGAGTTGGGGCGCAGTGGTAAACCGGTGCTCCTCAAACGCGGCGCCTCCGCCCGGATCGCGGAACTGCTGCTCGCGGCCGAGCATGTGATGGCGAACGGGAACGAGCGCGTCATTCTCTGCGAGCGCGGCATTCGCACCTTCGAGACACTTACCCGCAATACGCTCGACATCTCGGCCATCCCGGTCCTGAAGCGCGAGACGCATCTCCCGGTCATTGTGGACCCGAGTCACGCTGGCGGCCGCGC
>JBBSHV010000190.1:0-5241 GCA_038232435.1 Gemmatimonadales bacterium
ACATTTCGCGCACTCGGCCTGGCCGCCATGGTCGGCGCGCCGGCGGTATGTCTGTCGGCCCAATCACTCGCCGCGCGCGTGCGTTCGGCGCCCGCTGGACGGGTACAGTTCGAGTTCCCCGCGCGCGCCGGCGCATGCGGCGATGGACAGTCATTCGTCTCCACTGGCGACAACTCATTCTACAGCAGTATCAGCATTGTCAATGGAGTGGCTTCGCGCACGGGCGCGCCGGGCCCGGTGCGTGTAGTGCTGGATCGCGCGGACGGCACGTTGACCGGCATGGAGACGAACGTTGGCCCGCTGCACCCGGCGGAAGGAGTAACGGACCTCGGCATGATAGCTCCCAGGGAAGCTGCTGATTATCTGATGTCCGTTGCCGCCAGCGCCGAAGGTCGCGCCAGTAGAGACGCGATCTTTCCGGCGACACTGGCCGAAGGCGTTGATGTATCCGCCGCCTTGCTCGCCCTCGCGCGCAACCAGGATCGGCCGCTGGAAACTCGACGCAGCGCTCTGTCGGCGCTCGCCCGTGGAGACAACCCATCGCGCGATGTCGCTGACGCTCTCGTCAGAATCGCGCGCGACGATAATGAGAACCAATCATTGCGGCAACACGCATTCAGCGTGCTGGCCAGGCTGCCGCACGGCGCCGGCATTCCGATGTTAAAGCAGTTAGCTAATGACAGGACAATGTCATGGGTCACTGAGCAGAGTCTTCGCGCGCTGGCCCAATCCGGTGATCCGCGCGCACGCGAATTTCTCCGCAGGCAAGTACAGCGCAGCGACCTTCCCGACGCGACACTCGCCACCGCGATCCGCGGACTCGGCAGCACGTACGCCACGGGCCAGGATGTTGACCTGCTGCGCGGCATCTTCCCGAAGCTCACCGGCGACCGCTCGCGCGCGGCGGTGCTGGAGGCGATCGCGCGACGCGGCACCGCGAGCGACGCTCAGTGGCTGCTGACAATCGCGCGCGACACAAACCAACCCATCGAGACTCGCCGGCGCGCGCTGGATCTAGCGTCACGCGGCGGCATGTCCAACGCGCAGATGCTGGCGCTGTACGACGGCGTCAACGATCCGGCGCTCAAAGAATCGCTCATCCGGCTGTACGCCCAGAACGGTGATCGCGCCGCGGTGGACAAACTTATCTCGATCGCCAGGACGGACAGCAACTACACGCTGAGACGGCGCGCGATCAGCTCACTGTCCCGAACCGAAGATCCGCGCGCGCGGCAGGCGCTTCTGGAGATAACGACAGGGACGATCACGCGGTGAGTGAGCGGGTGAATCGTCATCGGATTCCGCTCGAGAGTGGATCTGTCAGGAGCAACTGTCAGGAGTAGCTTTCACTCAGATGCCGAAGTAAAAGTTCCGCGACCCGCCCTCGGCGTTGAACCCCAGCGCGACCGCGATTGCTTCGAGAAGCGTTGATTTACCTGAGCCGTTCTCACCAACGAGAAAGGTTATTGCCGGGTGCAACGGGAGGCGATCCAGATTGGCCACAGCGGGGAGATCAAACGGATACCGGTCGAAGCTCCCTATCCGGTCGCGTCGAAGCTCGATCTCCAGCAGGTACGGCTCGCGGCGCTCCGTCATCCTTGATAATACAGCATTGCCCGGGAACCGCGACGCTGCTATCCGGGTCTTCGCCGCGAGGACACCTCACACCTGAGTAAGACCCCGGCGCAGGTTGGATGGTCACTCGTGTGTCTACGCCGCGCTAGCGCCGCCGCGCTGCGTTAGCCTGACTGTTCAGCGTCCAGTCGTACGGAGTCTCAAACAGCTTGAAGTCGCCGCTCTCGAGCACCTGCCTGGCCGCGCCCGCCGGGTAGAATCGCGCGATGAAGCGGCCGACGGAGGCGTCTGTTCCGCCGAAGTCCTTTTTGTACAGGTTGAAGATCATACTCACGTACACCTTGCGGCCGGCTGCGTCAACCCGGTTCTTCGTGGGCGATTCCCGGAGAAAGATCCTGGCCTGGCCGTCGAGTTGCTGGTTCAGCTCGGCTCCCGTGTACGCCTCGCTACGCAGCGGCGGACAGCCCATCGCCGCGCACACGAGAGCGAAGTGGATACGTGGCTCGTGAAACGTTGGGCGAATGATCCGATGCTCGATATCGTCAAGCGTGTAATGGTGCCCCGCTACAGTGGCCAGCGGCTCACTCCACGGCCCCTTCAGCTTCAGGAAACCGAGCGTCTTGTTGATGTCGCGGATGGACGCACGCTCGTTGTGCTCATTTATGAGCGCGATCGTGTACGCGTTGTACGCGTTGATCCAGAACGCCAGGCGCTCGGGCTCCGGCAGCGTGGCTGGATCGAAGCGGGCGAGACGTTGCAAGTACGCCGCGAACTCGGGCGACCGTTTGAACGCGTCGTAGTCCACCATGCCGTTTACGACGTCGCGATGTAGCAGCGAGTCGAATGCCGACTGGTCAAAAGTCGTGGTCTGCGCGCGTAGCGGTGGCGAAGCAGCCATCGACGCGAGAAGTACGACGTACGTCGCGAGTGCGAATCTTCTGGATGTCCGACGTGAATTGCTAGTGATGCTTTCCATGAGCTATATCTCCGATCAGTGAGGCGACTCGAGGACTGCCATGACTCAGCCGGTCCGCGAGCCGATGCTCGTTTGCGCCGGCGATCATGGCGGACGCCGCGTCGGCCGAGAGCGAGGGCGCGAACAGATACCCCTGCGCGTACTCGCACCCGAGGGCCCGCAACGCGTATCGCTGTTCTGTCGTCTCCACGCCCTCGGCGACGCACTGCAGGCCGAGCGCTTTTGCGAGGACAAGAATCGTCCGGGCGATCACCGCGTCGCCCTCACCCTCTGCTACACCGTTGACGAAAGTCTTATCCATCTTGAGGATGTCGACCGGGAAGCGCTGCAGGTATGCGAGCGATGAGTAGCCAGTACCGAAGTCGTCGATCGCCAACCGCACACCGAGCGACTTGAACGCACGCAGCTTCGCGAGCGTCACCTCGGTATGTTGCATCAGCACGCTCTCGGTAATCTCGAGCACCAGCCTGGCCGGGTCCAGCCCGGAGTCATCCAGCGCGGCCCGCACGTCGTCGTAGATATCGGGCGAGCGCAGCTGTTGGCCCGAAAGGTTTACCGTCACGCCAAGCGGGGGACCGTACGCATATGCATCGCGCCACCGCTGGGCCTGCATACACGCTTCGCGCAGCACCCAGCGGCCGAGTGGCACGATGATCCCGGTATCCTCAGCGGCTGCTATGAAGGCACCCGGAGCCACCGTGCCGCGCTCGGGGTGACGCCAGCGCACCAGCGCCTCGACCGCGGTAATTTCGCCGGTATCGAACCGGACGATAGGCTGGTACTCGAGCTCGAACTCGTTGGCATCGATCGCCTGGCGCAGCTCGCTGTCGAGCTGAAGGCGCATCAGAGCGGCCACGTGCATGGCCGGCTCGAACATGGCATAGCGCCCTTTTCCATCTGCCTTCGCCCGATACATCGCGGCGTCCGCGTTGCGGAGCAGCGCATCCGCGGTTGCTGAGTGGACAGAGGTCGCGATGCCGACACTGACGGTCGCCACCAGCGGACTTCCACCGAGCGGGAATGGGGCAGCGAAGGCCGCGATGATGCGCTCGGCGAGCGCGGTCGCATCGCCTGGCATGTCCGCGTCCTCCACGAGCACGGCGAACTCGTCGCCTCCGAGCCGCGCGATAGTGTCCCCGGCGCGCACACACGTAGCCAGCCGTCTGGCGGCGATGACGAGAAGGCGGTCTCCCTCGACGTGTCCCAGGCTATCGTTGACGGTATTGAAGTTATCCAGGTCGAGGAACAGCACGGCCACGCGGTGCCCACTCCGCGGCGCGCGTGCGAGCGCGTGTGCGACGCGATCCAGGAAGAGCGCGCGGTTCGCCAGCCCCGTGAGCGAATCGTGGAAGGCCTGGTACGTGAGCTCGGCCTCCAGCGTCTTGCGTGCGGTCACATCCTGAAGCATACCCACGATCCCAGCTGCTTCGGCAGGCACGCCGATGGTCTCCGCTTTCCGCTCACCACCCTGGTCCGTGGGGCTGCCACCGATTCGCGACATGGTGAGGCTCCCCCACAGCAGCTGCCCGTCCTTGCGGATGTAGCGTTTCTCGACCGCTGCGCTGTCGCGTGCACCCGTGACAAGTTCGTGTATGGCGTCTCTGGCCAGCACAGCGTCCTCCGGTGGTGAGAAATCTCCGGAGGTACATCCACGCAGCTCGTCGCCTGTGTAGCCGAGCAGGGTGCGGAACGCGGGGTTCGTTTCCATGACGCGGCCATCCAGATCCGCGACCACGATCCCGACAGCCGCGTGGTCGAACACGGCGCGGAACCGCGCCTCACTCGCGCGCAGCGCCTCGTCACTCCGCTTGCGCGTTGTGATATCTCGAATGACCGCCGTGTAGTGATCGGCCTCGTCGCCATGCGCCCCGTGGCCGAGCGAGAGCTCGATGGGGAACTCCGTGCCATCCAGTTTGAGTCCGTGCAGCTCGACGGTATGTCCGACCGCGCGCAGTGGGCCGTCGTCGGTCACGCGCATGCCGGGCACATGTACCGCGCGGTACCGCTCTGGCATGATGGCGGCGAGCGATCGGCCGAGCACCGCTCCCTCGTCGCGACCGAACATGGCAGCGGCACCCGCGCTCCAGAACGTCACTCGCCCGTCCGCACTTGCGGTTATGATCGCGTCGGGGCTACGGTCGAGCAGCGCGCGATGTGCCCGCCGGTGCCGCTCGACTTGCTCGCGCTGGCGCTCCGCTTCGGCCAGTGCGAGCCGCAGCTCGATCTCCGTGCTCGCGGCCGCGGCGAGGTCCGACAGCAGTTCCAGCTCATCGATGCTCCACTGGCGCGGCACACCATCCATGACGCAGAAAGCGCCAACGACGTGTCCGTCAGGCGTGACGAGTGGGATCCCGGCATACGCGATGACACCCAGGTCCGCGATTGCGAGATTGTCGCGCACGAGCGGGTGCTCGCGCGCATCCTCGATCACGAGCGGGGCGCCAGCGGTGAGGGTGTGCTGACAGAAGGAATGCGAGAGTGGCGTCTCCCGCTGGGACGCCCATGGCTCCGGCAGGCCGATGCAGCTCTTGAAGAACTGCCGGTCCGCGTCGACCAGCGACACAAGCGCACTCGGCACGCGCAGCATCCGGCTTGCGAGGCGCGTCAGTCGGTCGAAGGCCGGCTCGGCCGCGGTGTCCAGGAGCGCGCTGCGGCGTAGTGCATCGAGACGGGCAGTATCGCGTACAGTC
>JBBSHV010000191.1:0-5212 GCA_038232435.1 Gemmatimonadales bacterium
ACGGTGCGATTCATCAGCGCAAATCTGAGCGTCACGGTGAGCGCACCGTCACCACGCGATTTGAGCGCCGCACACACGTTCCCAAACAGCGCGTTGATTACGAACACCAGCCGCTCAGCGCGCTTGATCGCATAATCAGTCCACTCCAGCGCCGCCTCTGGGAGCGAATGCGCGATCGGCCCGAAGATGATGCCTGGATCGTCCGCGCGCGCCAGTCTCCAGAGCCTGGACCCTTCGGCGCCGAAGCGAACCTCCACCTCCTCACGCGTGAGCCGAGCGAGATCACGACACGACTCCACGCCCGTACCGGCGAGCAAGTTGGCGACCGCCGGCTCCGGACGCAGCACCGTAACGGGAAAGTGCGCCAGAAAGTCGCCGTCGTAACCATCGCGTACATACGTCACCGACTGCTGCGCGTACCGCGCGGCCACCTCCGCGACAACAGGTGTGGCGGCAACACCACAGCGTACGGTACTCGTGAGCGCATTGTGCGAGGTGAACGCGTTCCTGATCCGCTCAGTGGTCTCGCGCACCGGCAACCCACGCACATCGGCCCACACGATGTCGCCGTGCGCGGCAATACGTGGCACGATGGTGAGGAGCGGCGCGTGCAGCGTGGCCGGCGGTTCGGTGGACCACACGGGATTGTGCAGGCAGAGGAATGGCATTGCGTTTATCCGGCAATGGTCATACTATTATGACCATAGTCACTAAGAGGAGACCATGCCGGCACGAAAGAAAACCAAGCCCAGCACCAAGCCTGTCAGCAACGCCGGTAAGGCCAACAAGGCCGAGGCCAACAAGATCAGCAGCCACGCACGTGTCGCGGAAGCTGCGGCACAGCCGTACAACGCAGGAGTTCGCGAGACGCGGATCTCCGCGAGTGAATTCAAGGCACGCTGCCTCGAGCTCATGGACACGGTGCGCGACAGGCATGAGACAATCATCATCACCAAGCACGGGACACCGGTCGCGAAGCTGGTTCCGTTTGAGGATGAGCTTCCAAATGCGGTGGGTTACATGTGCGGTAGCGTGCTCTGGTATGGAGATCTGATATCTCCCATAGATGTGGAATGGGATGCCAATAAGTGACCCGATGAACCTTCCGTTTCTGCTCGACACTCACATCTGGGTGTGGGCGTGGGAGCGGAACGAGCATGAGATGTCGCCCAGAGCACTGGAGATCGTAGGCATCGCAAGCCAGCGCGGCCTCTTGCTTGTTTCTGCCATATCGATGTGGGAAATAGCGATGCTGGTTGAGAAGCGCCGGATAACTCTCTCCAAAGAGCCGTACAGGTGGATCGAAGAGGCCATAACAGCTCCGGGTGTGCAGGTGATCGGACTGACACCAGAAATTGCTGTTGGAAGTACTCGTCTCCCTGGCAAGCCGCACGGTGATCCAGCCGATCGCATCCTCATGGCTACCGCACGTGCTGTAGGTGCACGACTCGTAACCAGCGACAGGCAAATCCTGGCCTATGCCGAGCGCGAACGCGCACTGAGTGTAATCGACGCGAGACGCTAAGGGCTCAGCTATCACCGCCTGACTCCACGGCGATCCGGCAGCTCCAGCGCGAGCGTCATCTTCAACTCTTCCAGCTCGTCGCGCAGTACCGGGATCACCAGTCGCGCGTGCCGATTCCATCCCAGTGACATGACGCGCACGTCCAGCGTGGCTGCATCAACTGCGGCGGGATCGCCGAACGGGTCGCGGCGCCAGATGTAACCGTTGGGGCGAATTGTTGATGAAGCACGCAGTGCCGATGTGCTGGCACTCGCCGTGAGCGCGACACATGCGCTACCGCCCTCGTGCGCGGCTCGCGACAGGCGCACGTTCTCGGTCCCCTCCGGATCGGCGCCCGATATCACGACCATGGCAAAGCCACCCGACCGCAACAACGACTCGGCCGCTCGCAGTGCATGCAACCGGCTTTTGGGACGGATGAGGATCGGCCCAGCACCCCAGAACGCGCCGGCGATGGTGCCACTGCCATCGATCCAGACTGCTCGCTCGCCAGCAGCCACCGCTGAGCGACACGCCGACCGGAGCACGGCCGTGGCACCGCCACGTGGTGCCCAGACCGACAGCCGGCCCTTGGGAAAGCCGCCGTTCGGCAGAATCCTGTCCAGCTCGCCGATCCCCGTCCCCACGATCTCGGTACGCTGCCGCGGGACGGGGATGGCGTCCGGAAAGCTGCGGCCAAGGAGTTCGCGAAGATCGCGAATAGTCGGGGTTAGCAGGGTGGCGGTTGACGCGGCAGACATAAATGTGACTACAGGCGTATTTCAGATGTTTGTAGAAGTCGTACCAGGGATGGTCACGATATACCGAATAAACACCGAATGCAAGACTCAGTCCGAAGAGCGCGCTAAGTTGGTGACTGCTCCTTTTCAATCCTTAGAGAGTCCAATGCCCTACCTTCTGATATCCCCTTTCCGCACACGGGACGAGCTATCTGCAATGGTGTGCATGCTCGCGTTCGCCGCGTGCGCACCGGCCGGCCGGAGCACCAGTACCGCGCCCGCGCCCGCGGCTGCCAGGGATTCGGCCCGTGTCGAGCGGTTTATCGTCTCTTACCTGGCCACGCCCAGAGGGCCCCGAGCCCGCGGCAGTAGCCCCAACGATCCCCTCGCTGGGCTTCGCGCCGACGCTCAGGCGAGGGCAGCCGAGCGAGCCACGCAGCAGTTGGGGGAGCTGCGCGGGATTGATACGGTTCGGCTATCGGTGCCACAGCGCATCGATTGGCTGCTGATGCAATCGACGCTCGAGAGAACGGTCTATGACACGGTCCTGCACGTCGCGGAGCGTACGCCGGGCCAGTATCTCACGCTTGGCAACATCTACTTCCGCGTGATGGGAGAGCGGCCTCCCACACCGGCCGACTGGATAGCTGTGCGCACCGATCTCACGCTCGCTCCACGCGCCATGGCACTCGGTCGCGCACAACTTCATGCACCGCCGCCACTGTGGCTGAAGCTGGCGGGAAATAGTGCCGGCGGTTACAAGAAATTCTTGCGCGGTGATTTCGTCACCCGTGTGCAGACGGCGGCGCCGGACTCGCTACGTGCATCCCTGCTGGAGGCGACCAGGCGCGCGGCCACGGCATTGGATGCGTACACGGCGTTCCTGAGTGACACCCTGCATGCGGGACCGGACGCGTCGTGGGCTTCTGGCCGCGGATACTACGATTGGGTTCTCAAGAACGTGCACTTCCTCCCGTATACCGCCGACAGCATGATCGCTGAAGGGCGGCAGATTCATGCAGCCACCAAGCTCGCGCTCGATTCGATTGCTCAACGCATTCGTCCAGGGACGCCATGGCGCACGCTCACCGATGAGATGCGTGACCGGCATCCTGAGCCAGGAAAGATTCTCGCCGCGTACGAGACCGGGTCACATCACGTGCAGGCATTTCTCATCCACGATAACCTGGTGTATCTACCGCCCAACCAGGAGCTCATCTTCGTCCCGACGCCACCGGAGCTGCGCGAGACGTATGCATGGGGCGGATACGGTGGAACGACGTTGAGAGATAACGTGAATGTAGGCCGATTCTTTGTCACCGATGTGGTGCCTGGGATGACTCCCGAGGCTGTACGCGAAAAGTTGCGAGCGCAGAACAACGGGTGGATCGAGGTGATCGCGCTGCACGAAGGGTATCCCGGTCATCATCTGCAGCAGTCTTACGCGCTGCGCAACCCGCGCAAGCTGCGCCATGAGATGGACAACACGTATGCGGCCGAAGGGTGGGCCTTGTACTCCGAGCACTGGATGGCGCGGCGCGGCCTCTTCACCAACGATGATGCACGCTTGGCGCAGTTGCAGATGCGGCTCTGGCGCACGGCGCGCGTGATCATCGATCCGTCCATTCACACCGGCGCGATGACGTACGACCAGGCGGTGAACTTTTTCGTGAACGAGGTTGGTCTGGAGCGCAGCGCGGCTGAAGCGGAGGTGAATCGGTTCACCACATGGCCCACGCAGGCGCCCAGCTACATCGTGGGCTGGCTGGAGATCGAGCGAATGAAGAGCGAGCTGCAACAGGAGCTCGGCGCCAGGTTCGACGAGAAACAGTTCATCGAGCGCGTGCTGGATCAGGGCGCGCTACCGCTCGCGCTGTTGCGGCGAGCGGTGAGGCATGAGTACGGGTTCGATCACCAATGATCAGATAGCGCGACCTGGTTCACTCACTGTGTCGGATTATCAATCTCCTCGATCCGCCGCTGATGACGGCCGCCGTCGAATGGAGTGTTGAGCCAGGTCTCCATTATCGCCATCGCGTCGATCTCGCTCACCATGCGCTCGCCGATGGATAGCACATTTGCGTCATTGTGCGCGCGTCCCAATCGAGCAGTTTCAAGAGTCCAGCATAGCGCGCAACGCACGCCGCTGACCCGATTGGCGACCATCGCTTCCCCGTTGCCTGAGCCTCCCAACACTATTCCTCGCTCGGCGTCGCCACGCGCCACGGCTTCGGCAACGGGGCGAATGAAGAGCGGATAGTCCACCGGCTCCTCCGAGTCGGTGCCGAAGTCGATTATATCGTGGCCGAGTTCGGTGAGTCGGCGCTTGAACATCTCCTTGTACTTGAAACCGGCGTGATCCGATCCGACTGCGATGCGCATACGAAATGTGTTCGGTTAAAGATGAATGAAACCGCATACGTCCCTACACTTCCCTTATCGCCGGATAGCGCCGGAACGCCCACACGGAATACACGAGAACAATTACCGCGCCGCCACCGATCGCCCAATCCACGCCGGCACGCTCTGCCACGGCGCCAGCTATAAAAGATCCGATCGGGGCCAGCCCCACGGAGACGAACACGTATGCCGACACCACGCGGCCACGTAGCTCGTCGGGAACTATAGACTGCAAGAGACCATTCGCGAGCGAGCCGTTCAGCAACATGGCGAAGCCGAGCGCGAACAACACCACGGACGCCAGCCAGCGTACGTGCACCAAAGAGAAGATGACGAGCAAAACCGCGAAGGCGTACGACGAATAGATGAAGAGCGTACCGCGTTTGACGCGCATCCCGAGCAGGCCGAGCGACAGGGCGCCGGTGAGCGCGCCGACACCGACAAAGGTGAGCAGCAACCCATAGCCAGCGGCGTCCGTGTGTAGCACGTCCTGCGCGACCACCGGCATCATGGAGATGTACGCCAGGGCGAAGATGGAGTACACGGCGATAACGCGAATGAGGGCGTA